>NZ_JBHXDQ010000015.1:0-132203 GCF_042725875.1 Streptomyces sp. NPDC127038
CATCAGGTTCCGGCCACCCCGGCGGCACGTTTCTGCTGAGCTGTCCCTAGGAGATTCAGCCCTCGTCGTGGGCGACGGCGCGGCGCGCGTCGGCGTCCAGGACGCCCCAGCTGATCAGCTGCTCGGTCAGAACCGAGGGGGACTGGTCGTAGATCACGGCGAGGGTGCGCAGGTCGTCCTGGCGGATCGACAGCACCTTGCCGTTGTAGTCGCCGCGCTGGGACTGGATCGTCGCCGCGTAGCGCTGGAGCGGGCCCGCCTTCTCGGCCGGCACGTGGGCCAGCCGCTCCAGGTCGAGGACCAGCTTCGGCGGCGGCTCGGCGGCCCCGCCCGGAGTGGTGCCCGGAAGCAGCTCCTGGACCGGCACCCCGTAGAAGTCCGCCAGCTCGGCGAGACGCTGTACGGTGACGGCGCGGTCTCCGCGCTCGTACGAACCGACCACGACCGCCTTCCAGCGGCCCTGCGACTTCTCCTCCACGCCATGGAGGGAAAGGCCCTGCTGGGTGCGGATGGCGCGGAGCTTGGCCCCGAGCTGTTTGGCGTATTCGCTGGACATATAGCTCCCCGGACGCTGTATCAACGTGCGGCTCCGCCGCGCGGCTGGTGACTCACTGTGAGGTTACGCAGCGTTACTCTCCCCCGTCAAGCCGAAGGATTTTCGACCGGTCCCGGCCGGGCGTGACCCGGGGTGGCTGAAACCGATGTGATCAGCAGTGTTGCCGGGCTGGTACCGTTGATGGCGCAAATCCGACGTCCTTTAATGATCCGTCCCGTGAGGCGGAGAAGGAGGTCCGTTTCCCATGGACACTCAGCACGACAAGCAGCACGAAGAAGCCGACGCGCGTCCCGTGCTGGAGGCACCCGACATCGCCCGGGTGCTGACCCGCATCGCCCACGAGATCGTCGAACGCGCCAAGGGCGCCGACGACGTGGTGCTCCTCGGCATCCCGACCCGGGGCGTCTTCCTGGCCCGCAGGCTGGCCGACAAGCTCGAAGAGATCACCGACCGCAAGATCCCGGTCGGATCCCTCGACATCACGATGTACCGCGACGACCTGCGCATGCACCCGCCGCGCGCGCTGGCCCGCACCGAGATCCCCGGTGACGGCATCGACGGCCGCCTCGTCGTCCTCGTCGACGACGTGCTCTTCTCCGGCCGCACCATCCGCGCCGCGCTCGACGCGCTGAACGACATCGGCCGGCCGCGCGCCGTGCAGCTCGCCGTCCTCGTCGACCGGGGCCACCGCGAACTGCCCATCCGCGCCGACTACGTCGGCAAGAACCTCCCCACGTCGTTGCGGGAGACGGTCAAGGTCCAGCTCGCCGAGGAGGACGGTCGCGACACCGTGCTGCTCGGTGCCAAGCGGACCTCCACGGGCGAGTCCCGGTAGCACTCCGGCCCACGCCGCAGTGCGCCCCCGCGCGCCCGCATGCCCGAATCCTCCCTGAATTCCCTTACGGAGCCTGACAGATGCAGCGTCATCTCATCTCGGCCGCCGACCTCACCCGCGACGACGCCGTCCTGATCCTCGACACCGCCGAGGAGATGGCCCGGGTCGCGGACCGGCCGATCAAGAAACTGCCGACCCTGCGCGGCCGCACCGTCGTCAACCTCTTCTTCGAGGACTCGACCCGGACCCGGATCTCCTTCGAGGCCGCCGAGAAGCGCCTCTCCGCCGACGTCATCAACTTCACCGCCAAGGGGTCGAGCGTCTCCAAGGGCGAGTCCCTCAAGGACACCGCCCAGACCCTGGAGGCCATGGGCGTCGACGCCGTCGTCATCCGGCACGGCGCCTCCGGAGCCCCCTACCGCCTCGCCACCTCCGGCTGGATCGACGCCGCCGTGATCAACGCGGGCGACGGCACCCACCAGCACCCCACGCAGGCCCTGCTCGACGCCTTCACCATGCGCCGCCGGCTCGTCGGCCGGGACGCCGGACTCGGCCAGGACCTCTCCGGCAAGCGCATCACGATCGTCGGCGACGTCCTGCACAGCCGCGTCGCCCGCTCCAACGTCGACCTGCTGCACACCCTCGGCGCCGAGGTCACCCTCGTCGCCCCGCCCACCCTGGTGCCGGTCGGCGTGGAGAGCTGGCCCTGCGAGATCTCGTACGACCTCGACAGCACCCTCTCCAAGTCCGACGCCGTGATGATGCTGCGCGTGCAGCGCGAGCGGATGAACGCGGCGTTCTTCCCGACCGAGCGCGAGTACTCGCGTCGCTACGGGCTCGACGGCGACCGCATGGCGAGAATGCCGGAGCACGCCATCGTGATGCACCCCGGCCCGATGGTCCGCGGCATGGAGATCACCGCCGAGGTCGCCGACTCCGAGCGCTGCACCGTCGTCGAGCAGGTCGCCAACGGTGTCTCCATCCGCATGGCCGTCCTGTACCTGCTCCTGGGCGGCAACGAGCCCGCCGTCACCCACACCCGTACCGAGGAGAAGTAAGACCATGAGCAAGATCCTTATCCGTGGTGCGCGGGTGCTCGGCGGCGAGCCGCAGGACGTCCTGATCGACGGCGAGGTCATCGAGGCCGTAGGCACCGGGCTGTCCGCCGAGGGCGCCGAGGTCGTCGAGGCCGACGGCAAGGTGCTGCTGCCGGGCCTGGTCGACCTGCACACCCATCTGCGCGAGCCCGGCCGCGAGGACTCCGAGACCGTGCTGACCGGCACCCGCGCCGCGGCGAGCGGCGGCTTCACCGCCGTGTTCGCCATGGCCAACACCTTCCCGGTCGCCGACACCGCCGGCGTGGTCGAGCAGGTCTACCGGCTCGGCCAGGAGCACGGCTACTGCGACGTGCAGCCCATCGGCGCCGTCACCGTCGGCCTGGAGGGCAAGAAGCTCGCCGAGCTCGGCGCCATGCACGAGTCCGCCGCCGGCGTCACCGTCTTCTCCGACGACGGCAAGTGCGTCGACGACGCCGTGATCATGCGCCGCGCGCTGGAGTACGTGAAGGCCTTCGGCGGCGTCGTCGCCCAGCACGCCCAGGAGCCCCGCCTCACCGAGGGCGCCCAGATGAACGAGGGCGTCGTCTCCGCGGAGCTCGGGCTCGGCGGCTGGCCCGCGGTGGCCGAGGAGTCGATCATCGCCCGGGACGTCCTGCTCGCCGAGCACGTCGGCTCCCGCGTCCACATCTGCCACCTGTCGACCGCCGGCAGCGTCGAGATCGTCCGCTGGGCCAAGTCCCGCGGCATCGACGTCACCGCCGAGGTCACCCCGCACCACCTGCTCCTCACGGACGAACTGGTGCGCTCGTACAACCCCGTCTACAAGGTCAACCCGCCGCTGCGCACCGAGCGGGACGTCATGGCCCTGCGCGAGGCGCTCGCCGACGGCACGATCGACATCGTCGCCACCGACCACGCGCCGCACCCGCACGAGGACAAGGACTGCGAGTGGGCGGCCGCGGCGATGGGCATGGTCGGTCTGGAGACCGCGCTGTCCGTCGTCCAGCAGACGATGGTCGAGACCGGCCTGCTCGACTGGGCCGGCGTCGCCGACCGCATGTCCGTCAAGCCCGCCGCGATCGGCCGGGCCACCGGCCACGGACGTCCCGTCTCGGCAGGTGAGCCCGCCAACCTCACGCTCGTGGACACGGCATACCGTGGGACCGTGGACCCCGCCGGCTTCGCCTCGCGCAGCCGCAACACCCCCTACGAGGGCCGTGAGCTGCCGGGCCTGGTCACCCACACCTGGCTGCGGGGCAAGGCCACCCTCGTCGACGGGAAGCTCGCGTGACACCTCACCTCTCCATCGCCGCCGCCCAGAAGTCCGCGGAAGTGACCGACTGGTCCGCCCGGATCGGCTGGCTCGTCGGACTCGCCCTCTTCGTGGCGCTCGTCTACTGGCTGATGCGCGAGGGCTGGAAGTGGCGGGGCACCCTCCAGGGCGACCTGCCCGAGCTCCCCACCGCGCCGGAAGACACCGGCCCGGCCAGACTGAGCATGAGCGGCCGCTACCACGGCTCCACCACCGCCGGGCAGTGGCTCGACCGCATCGTGGCGCACGGTCTGGGCACGCGCAGCCGGGCCGAGCTCACCCTGACGGACGCGGGACTCGACGTCGTACGCCCCGGAGCGGACGACTTCTTCATCCCGGCCTCGCAGCTGCGCGAGGCCCGGCTCGACAAGGGCATCGCGGGCAAGGTCCTCACCGAGGGCGGACTCCTGGTCGTCACCTGGGCGCACGGCGACAGGCTCCTCGACTCCGGATTCCGCTCCGACCGCGCGGCCGAGCACAACGAATGGGCCGACACCCTGAACGACATGATCAACAAGACGGAAACGGAAGGCGCACGATGACGACCTCCACCCAGGGGAACGCCTCGCACAAGGAGAAGGCGCTTCCCGCCGTACTCGTCCTGGAGGACGGCCGGGTCTTCCGCGGCCGGTCCTACGGGGCCGTGGGGGAGACCTTCGGCGAAGCGGTGTTCTCCACCGGCATGACCGGCTACCAGGAGACCCTCACCGACCCGTCGTACCACCGCCAGGTCGTGGTGATGACCGCCCCGCACGTCGGCAACACCGGCGTCAACGACGAGGACCCCGAGTCGCAGCGGATCTGGGTCGCCGGCTACGTGGTCCGCGACCCCGCGCGCGTGCCCTCCAACTGGCGCTCGCGCCGCTCCCTCGACGAGGAACTGCGCAACCAGGGCGTCGTCGGCATCAGCGGCATCGACACCCGCGCCCTCACCCGCCACCTGCGCGAGCGCGGCGCCATGCGCGTCGGCATCTTCTCCGGCAACGCGCTGCCCGACGAGGGCACCATGCTCGCCCAGGTGCGCCAGACGCCCGAGATGACGGGCGCGAACCTCTCCGCCGAGGTCGCCACCAAGGAGACGTACGTCGTCCCCGCGATCGGCACGAAGCGGTTCACCGTCGCCGCCGTCGACCTGGGCATCAAGGGCATGACCCCGCACCGGATGGCCGAACGCGGCATCGAGGTGCACGTGCTGCCCGCGACGGCCACCGCCGAGGACGTCTACGCCGTGAACCCCGACGGCGTGTTCTTCTCCAACGGCCCCGGTGACCCCGCCACCGCCGACGGCCCCGTCGCCGTGATGCGCGAGGTCCTCGCCCGGAAGACGCCGCTGTTCGGCATCTGCTTCGGCAACCAGATCCTCGGCCGCGCGCTCGGCTTCGGCACGTACAAGCTGAAGTACGGCCACCGCGGCATCAACCAGCCGGTGCAGGACCGTACGACCGGCAAGGTCGAGGTCACCGCGCACAACCACGGCTTCGCCGTCGACGCCCCGCTCGACGAGGTCTCCCAGACCCCCTTCGGCCGCGCCGAGGTCTCCCACGTCTGCCTCAACGACAACGTGGTGGAAGGCCTCCAGCTGCTCGACCAGCCGGCCTTCAGCGTCCAGTACCACCCCGAGGCGGCGGCGGGGCCGCACGACGCCGCCTACCTGTTCGACCGCTTCACGTCTTTGATGGAAACAGCTCTGATGGAGGGCCAGCGTGCCTAAGCGCACCGATATCCAGTCCGTCCTGGTCATCGGCTCCGGCCCGATCGTCATCGGCCAGGCCGCCGAGTTCGACTACTCCGGCACCCAGGCCTGCCGCGTCCTGCGCGCCGAGGGCCTGCGGGTCATCCTCGTCAACTCCAACCCGGCGACGATCATGACCGACCCGGAGATCGCCGACGCCACGTACGTCGAGCCGATCACCCCCGAGTTCGTCGAGAAGATCATCGCCAAGGAGCGCCCCGACGTCCTGCTGCCGACCCTCGGCGGCCAGACGGCGCTCAACACCGCCATCTCCATGCACGAGCAGGGCGTGCTGGAGAAGTACGGCGTCGAACTGATCGGCGCCAACGTCGAGGCGATCAACAAGGGCGAGGACCGCGACCTCTTCAAGGGCGTCGTCGAGGCCGTGCGCGAGAAGATCGGCTACGGCGAGTCCGCCCGCTCCGTGATCTGCCACTCCATGGACGACGTGATCGCGGGCGTCGACACGCTCGGCGGCTACCCCGTCGTCGTGCGCCCCTCCTTCACCATGGGCGGCGCCGGCTCCGGCTTCGCGCACGACGAGGAGGAGCTGCGCCGCATCGCCGGCCAGGGCCTCACGCTCTCCCCGACCACCGAGGTGCTCCTGGAGGAGTCCATCCTCGGCTGGAAGGAGTACGAGCTGGAGCTGATGCGCGACAAGAACGACAACGTCGTGGTCGTCTGCTCCATCGAGAACTTCGACCCGATGGGCGTCCACACCGGCGACTCCATCACCGTCGCCCCCGCCATGACGCTGACCGACCGCGAGTACCAGCGGCTGCGCGACATCGGCATCGCGATCATCCGCGAGGTCGGCGTCGACACCGGCGGCTGCAACATCCAGTTCGCGATCAACCCCGACGACGGCCGCGTCATCGTGATCGAGATGAACCCGCGCGTCTCGCGGTCCTCGGCCCTCGCCTCCAAGGCGACCGGCTTCCCCATCGCCAAGATCGCGGCCAAGCTCGCCGTCGGCTACACGCTCGACGAGATCCCGAACGACATCACCGAGAAGACCCCGGCCTCCTTCGAGCCGACCCTCGACTACGTCGTCGTCAAGGCCCCGCGCTTCGCCTTCGAGAAGTTCCCCCAGGCCGACTCCACGCTGACCACCACGATGAAGTCGGTCGGCGAGGCCATGGCGATCGGCCGCAACTTCACCGAGGCGCTCCAGAAGGCGCTGCGCTCGCTGGAGAAGAAGGGCAGCCAGTTCACCTTCGTGGGTGAACCCGGTGACAAGGCGGAGCTGCTGCGCGAGGCCGTCCGTCCCACCGACGGCCGCATCAACTCCGTCATGCAGGCCATCCGCGCGGGCGCCACCCCCGAGGAGGTCTTCGAGTCCACGAAGATCGACCCGTGGTTCGTCGACCAGCTCTTCCTGATCAAGGAGATCGCCGACGAGCTGGCCGCCGCCGACAAGCTCCACCCCGAGCTGCTCGCCGAGGCCAAGCGGCACGGCTTCTCCGACACCCAGATCGCCGAGATCCGCGGGCTGCGCGAGGACGTCGTCCGCGAGGTGCGGCACGCGCTCGGCGTACGCCCGGTCTACAAGACGGTCGACACCTGCGCCGCCGAGTTCGCCGCGAAGACGCCGTACTTCTACTCCTCCTACGACGAGGAGACCGAGGTCGCGCCGCGCGAGAAGCCCGCGGTGATCATCCTGGGCTCGGGCCCCAACCGCATCGGCCAGGGCATCGAGTTCGACTACTCCTGCGTCCACGCCTCCTTCGCGCTCAGCGACGCCGGCTACGAGACCGTGATGGTCAACTGCAACCCCGAGACCGTCTCCACGGACTACGACACCTCCGACCGCCTGTACTTCGAGCCGCTGACGCTGGAAGACGTGCTGGAGATCGTGCACGCGGAGTCGCTGGCCGGCCCGATCGCCGGTGTCATCGTGCAGCTCGGCGGCCAGACCCCGCTGGGCCTCGCGCAGGCGCTCAAGGACAACGGCGTACCGGTCGTCGGCACCTCGCCCGAGGCGATCCACGCCGCCGAGGACCGCGGCGCGTTCGGCCGGGTCCTGGCGGAGGCCGGCCTGCCGGCCCCCAAGCACGGCACCGCCACCACCTTCGCCGAGGCCAAGGCCATCGCCGACGAGATCGGCTACCCGGTCCTGGTCCGCCCCTCGTACGTCCTCGGCGGACGCGGCATGGAGATCGTCTACGACGAGACCCGGCTGTCCTCCTACATCGCCGAGTCCACCGAGATCAGCCCCTCCCGGCCGGTCCTGGTCGACCGCTTCCTCGACGACGCCATCGAGATCGACGTCGACGCGCTGTACGACGGCGAGGAGCTCTACCTCGGCGGCGTCATGGAGCACATCGAGGAGGCCGGCATCCACTCCGGCGACTCGGCGTGCGCCCTGCCCCCGATCACCCTCGGCGGCTTCGACATCAAGCGGCTGCGCGCCTCGACGGAGGCCATCGCCAAGGGCGTCGGCGTCCGCGGCCTGATCAATATCCAGTTCGCGATGGCCGGGGACATCCTCTACGTCCTGGAGGCCAACCCGCGCGCCTCGCGCACCGTCCCCTTCACCTCGAAGGCGACCGCGGTGCCGCTCGCGAAGGCCGCCGCCCGCATCTCGCTGGGCGCGACCGTCGCCGAGCTGCGCGCCGAGGGCCTGCTCCCGGCGAACGGCGACGGCGGCACCCTGCCGCTCGACGCGCCGATCTCCGTCAAGGAGGCCGTCATGCCGTGGTCGCGCTTCCGCGACATCCACGGCCGCGGTGTCGACACCGTGCTCGGCCCGGAGATGCGCTCCACCGGCGAGGTCATGGGCATCGACTCCGTCTTCGGCACGGCGTACGCCAAGTCGCAGGCCGGCGCCTACGGCCCGCTGCCCACCAAGGGCCGCGCGTTCATCTCGGTCGCCAACCGGGACAAGCGCTCGATGATCTTCCCGGCGCGCGAGCTCGTCGCCCACGGCTTCGAGCTGATGGCCACCTCCGGCACCGCCGAGGTGCTCAAGCGCAACGGCATCCACGCCACGATCGTGCGCAAGCAGAGCGAGGGCGAGGGCCCGAACGGCGAGAAGACGATCGTCCAGCTCATCCACGACGGCGAGGTCGACCTCATCGTCAACACGCCGTACGGCACCGGCGGCCGCCTCGACGGCTACGAGATCCGCACGGCGGCCGTGGCCCGCTCGGTCCCGTGCCTGACGACGGTGCAGGCGCTCGCCGCCGCCGTCCAGGGCATCGACGCGCTCAACCACGGAGACGTGGGCGTGCGCTCGCTCCAGGAACACGCCGAGCATCTGATCGCGGCGCGCGACTAGCAGCCCTGAGGGGGACACCGGAAAACGGTGTCCCCCTCTTCATGAGCCCCCCGCCCCTTCCAGAGGCGTTCCCCACCGGGCACCTCAGAGGACACGATCATGTACAAGCTCTTCTTCGGCCTCGTCTTCAAGCGGATGGACCCGGAGCAGGCCCACCACCTCGCCTTCCGCTGGATCCGGCTCGTCGCCCGCGTCCCGGTCCTGCGCACCTTCGTCGCCGCCGCGCTCGCGCCCCGGTACGAGGAACTGCGCACCGAGGCGCTCGGCCTGCGCATGCACGGCCCCTTCGGACTCGCCGCCGGCTTCGACAAGAACGCCGTGGCCATCGACGGCATGGCGATGCTCGGCTTCGACCACATCGAGATCGGCACGGTCACCGGGGAGCCCCAGCCGGGCAACCCCAAGAAGCGGCTGTTCCGCCTCGTGCCGGACCGCGCGCTGATCAACCGCATGGGCTTCAACAACGAGGGCTCCGCGGCCGTCTCGGAGCGACTGGCGGCCCGTACGCCCGTCTTCAGGACCGTCGTCGGCGTCAACATCGGCAAGACCAAGGTCGTCCCCGAGGAGGAGGCCGTCGGCGACTACGTGAAGTCCACCGAGCGCCTCGCCCGGCACGCCGACTACCTCGTGGTGAACGTCTCGTCGCCGAACACCCCCGGCCTGCGCAACCTCCAGGCCACCGAGGCCCTGCGGCCGCTGCTCAGCGCCGTGCGCGAGGCCGCCGACCGCGCCGTCACGGACCGCCGCGTCCCGCTCCTCGTCAAGATCGCGCCCGACCTCGCCGACGAGGACGTCGACGCCGTCGCCGACCTCGCCGTCGAACTCGGCCTGGACGGGATCATCGCGACGAACACCACCATCGCGCGCGAGGGCCTCGGCCTGACCTCGGACCCCTCCCTGGTCGAGGAGACCGGCGGTCTCTCCGGCGCGCCGCTCAAGGCACGCTCCCTGGAGGTCCTCAGGCGCCTCTACGCGCGCGTGGGCGACCGGATCACCCTGGTGGGCGTCGGCGGCGTCGAGGACGCCGAGGACGCCTGGCAGCGCATCCTGGCCGGCGCCACGCTGGTCCAGGGCTACAGCGCCTTCATCTACGAGGGTCCCTTCTGGGGCCGCGCCATCCACAAGGGACTCGCCGCCCGCCTGCGCACGAGCCCGTACGCCACCCTCGCCGACGCGGTCGGCGCCGACGTGAGGAAGCCCGCATGAGCCTGGAACCCTTCGGCGCACGTCTGCGCCGCGCCATGGACGAGCGCGGTCCCCTGTGCGTGGGCATCGACCCGCACGCCTCCCTGCTCGCCGACTGGGGCCTCGGCGACGACATCGCGGGCCTGGAGCGGTTCAGCCGCACGGTCGTCGAGGCGCTCGCCGAGCGGGTCGCCGTCCTGAAGCCCCAGAGCGCGTTCTTCGAGCGGTTCGGCTCCCGCGGGATCGCCGTCCTGGAGAAGTCCGTCGAAGAGGCCCGGGCGGCCGGCGCGCTGGTCGTGATGGACGCCAAGCGAGGCGACATCGGCTCGACCATGGCCGCGTACGCCGAGACCTTCCTGCGCAAGGACGCGCCGCTCTTCTCGGACGCGCTGACCGTGTCGCCGTACCTGGGCTACGGCTCGCTGAAGCCCGCGGTCGAGCTGGCGCGCGAGAGCGGGGCCGGGCTCTTCGTCCTCGCGCTCACCTCCAACCCGGAGGGCGGCGAGGTGCAGCACGCCGTGCGCGCCGACGGGCGGAACGTCGGAGCGACGATGCTCGCGCGCCTGGCCGCCGAGAACGCCGACGAGACCCCGCTCGGTTCCTTCGGCGCGGTCGTCGGCGCGACCCTGGGCGACCTCTCCTCGTACGACCTGGAGATCAACGGCCCGCTCCTCGCGCCCGGCATCGGCGCCCAGGGAGCGACCGCCGCGGATCTCGCGGGCGTGTTCGGGTCCGCCGTGCGCAACGTCGTCCCGAACGTGAGCCGGGGTGTCCTTCGTCACGGTCCCGACGTCATGGCCCTGCGCGAGTCCGCCGAGGGCTTCGCGGAGGAGATCAGGGCCGCCGTGGCGGCCGCCTGAGCGCTCCGACAGCCGTTCGAGAGTCCTCCGACGAGTGCCTTCCCGGCGCCGAGAGTCTGAATACATTCTCAAATCCGGGGAGGTTTGTCGTAAATGTCGGCCTCCAGGGAGGCTGACCAGGACTTTTCCTCTGTTCTCGCTGACTCCGGCGCACTTGCCCGCTAGTCTCCGACGAGTGGGAGCACCTCCCGCGCTGTCAAGGCGGCGGGAATCAACGGGCGAGCGTGTTGCCCGGGGCTCCCAGGTGAGGGGCGACCAGGTCCCTCACCGGTCCGTATCCGACAGTTCGACATCCGAGGTGACGTAGGCGTGGCTCTTCCGCCCCTTACCCCTGAACAGCGCGCAGCCGCGCTCGAAAAGGCCGCCGCGGCTCGCCGGGAGCGGGCCGAGGTCAAGAATCGACTCAAGCACTCCGGCGCCTCTCTTCACGAGGTCATCAAGCAGGGCCAGGAGAACGACGTCATCGGCAAGATGAAGGTCTCCGCTCTCCTGGAGTCCCTGCCGGGCGTGGGCAAGGTCCGCGCCAAGCAGATCATGGAGCGACTCGGGATCTCCGAGAGCCGCCGCGTCCGCGGTCTCGGCTCGAACCAGATCGCCTCTTTGGAGCGCGAGTTCGGCGGTTCCGGCGCCTGAGTCCTGGACACACCGGGATTGCTGGAATAATCGCTGTATGGCTGCAACACCCCGGGGGACGACCCCCGTACCCCCGGACGTACGTCCGCGGCTGACCGTGCTCTCCGGCCCCTCCGGGGTCGGCAAGAGCACGGTCGTCGCTCATATGCGCAAGGCGCACCCCGAGGTCTGGCTCTCGGTGTCGGCGACGACCCGTAAGCCCCGCCCCGGCGAGAAGCACGGAGTCCACTACTTCTTCGTCACCGACGACGAGATGGACAAGCTGATCGCCAACGGCGAGCTCCTGGAGTGGGCCGAGTTCGCCGGCAACCGCTACGGCACCCCGCGGGCCGCGGTCCTGGAGCACCTGGAGTCCGGTGTCCCGGTCCTCCTGGAGATCGACCTCCAGGGAGCCCGGCAGGTCCGCGAGTCCATGCGGGAAGCGCTGCTGGTGTTCCTGGCACCGCCCTCCTGGGACGAGCTGGTGCGCAGGCTCACCGGGCGGGGCACCGAGCCGCCCGAGGTCATCGAGCGCCGGCTGGACGCGGCGAAGATCGAACTGGCCGCCGAACCCGAGTTCGACGTCACCCTGGTCAACACCTCCGTCGAGGACGTTGCGCGTGAGCTGCTAGCCTTGGTGGCAGTTGTTTGATCTTTCAGGTCAATTTCCACCTTTCGGAAGGCAGAGCGTGTCCTCTTCCATCACTGCTCCCGAGGGCATCATCAACCCTCCGATCGACGAGCTTCTCGAGGCCACCGACTCGAAGTACAGCCTGGTGATCTACGCGGCCAAGCGCGCCCGTCAGATCAACGCGTACTACTCGCAGCTCGGCGAGGGCCTCCTCGAGTACGTCGGTCCGCTCGTCGACACCCACGTCCACGAGAAGCCGCTGTCGATCGCGCTGCGCGAGATCAACGCGGGTCTGCTGACCTCCGAGGCCGTCGAGGGCCCCGCTCAGTAGTCGTATCAAAACGCTCATCCCAGGCCCGGCGGCGCGACCGCCGGGCCTGTGGTGTGTCATGGAGTCGTACGTTTCCGAGCCCGGGGAGAGACGGTGGACAAGCCCAAGGTCGTTCTGGGGGTCAGCGGTGGCATCGCCGCGTACAAGGCCTGTGAGCTGCTGCGACGGCTGACGGAGTCGGGTCACGACGTACGGGTCGTGCCCACCGCCTCCGCGCTGAACTTCGTCGGCGCGGCCACCTGGTCCGCGCTCTCGGGCCACCCGGTGTCCACCGAGGTCTGGTCGGACGTCCACGAGGTCCCGCACGTCCGCATCGGGCAGCACGCCGATCTCGTGGTGGTCGCCCCCGCGACGGCCGACATGCTGGCCAAGGCCGCCCACGGGCTGGCCGACGACCTCCTCACCAACACCCTGCTCACCGCGCGCTGTCCGGTCGTCTTCGCGCCCGCCATGCACACCGAGATGTGGGAGCACCCCGCCACCCAGGAGAACGTGGCGACCCTGCGTCGGCGCGGTGCCGTCGTCGTCGAGCCGGCCGTGGGACGTCTGACCGGCGTCGACACCGGCAAGGGGCGGCTGCCCGACCCGGGGGAGATCTTCGAGGTCTGCCGCCGTGTCCTCGCCCGCGGCGCCGCCGAGCCCGATCTCGCCGGACGGCACGTCGTCGTCAGCGCCGGCGGCACCCGTGAGCCCCTCGACCCGGTCCGCTTCCTCGGCAACCGCTCCTCCGGCAAGCAGGGCTACGCGCTCGCCCGCACCGCCGCCGCCCGCGGCGCCCGGGTCACCCTGATCGCGGCGAACACCGGCCTGGCGGACCCGGCGGGGGTCGACGTGGTCCGGGTGGGCACCGCCGTGCAGCTGCGGGAGGCCGTGCTGAAGGCCGCCGCCGACGCCGACGCCGTGGTGATGGCGGCCGCGGTGGCGGACTTCCGCCCCAAGGCATACGCCTCCGGGAAGATCAAGAAGAAGGACGGCAAGGAACCGGAGCCGATCGTTCTCGTACGCAATCCGGACATCCTCGCGGAGATCTCCGCGGACCGCGCCCGCCCCGGCCAGGTCGTGGTGGGCTTCGCCGCCGAGACCGACGACGTCCTGTCCAACGGACGGACCAAACTGGAGCGCAAGGGATGCGATCTCCTGGTGGTGAACGAGGTGGGCGAGCGCAAGACCTTCGGTTCCGAGGAGAACGAGGCCGTCGTGCTCGGAGCCGACGGGAGTGAGACCCCGGTGCCCTACGGACCCAAGGAAGCCCTGGCCGAGACCGTGTGGGATCTGGTGACACACCGGCTGGTGTGAAACCCCTCCTGTCGCACCTGTCACACAAATCGCGCAAAATCGGGCGTGGCGACCCTGGCGAAGACCCATGGCCATGGCGCAGAATGCCCGTGCCGCAGGTCACAGGCCTTCCGAGAGGCGAGACAGGGGTCCCGCGGCCGAGTGCGACCGATAAACTGTTCTCGGACGACGCCGGGCGCAGCCCCCGACCCGTCCACCAATGATCAGCCAGCAGCCGCTGCAACCACAGGGAGCGTTGTGTCCCGTCGCCTGTTCACCTCGGAGTCCGTGACCGAGGGCCACCCCGACAAGATCGCTGACCAGATCAGCGACACCATTCTCGACGCGCTTCTGCGCGAGGACCCGACGTCCCGGGTCGCCGTGGAGACGCTCATCACCACCGGCCTGGTGCACGTGGCCGGAGAGGTCACGACCAAGGCGTACGCGCCGATCGCCCAGCTGGTCCGCGACAAGATCCTGGAGATCGGCTACGACTCGTCGAAGAAGGGCTTCGACGGAGCCTCCTGCGGCGTGTCGGTGTCGATCGGCTCCCAGTCCCCGGACATCGCGCAGGGTGTCGACACGGCGTACGAGTCCCGTGTCGAGGGCGACGAGGACGAGCTGGACAGGCAGGGCGCCGGCGACCAGGGCCTGATGTTCGGGTACGCGACGGACGAGACCCCGAACCTGATGCCGCTCCCGATCCACCTCGCGCACAAGCTCTCGCGCAGGCTGTCCGACGTCCGCAAGAACGGGACCATCCCGTACCTGCGCCCCGACGGCAAGACCCAGGTCACCATCGAGTACGACGGCGACAAGGCGGTCCGTCTGGACACCGTCGTCGTGTCCTCGCAGCACGCCTCGGACATCGACCTGGAGTCCCTGCTCGCTCCCGACATCCGCGAGTTCGTCGTGGAGCCGGAGCTGAAGGCCCTCCTCGAGGACGGCATCAAGCTGGAGACCGAGGGCTACCGCCTGCTGGTGAACCCGACCGGCCGCTTCGAGATCGGCGGCCCGATGGGCGACGCCGGCCTCACCGGCCGCAAGATCATCATCGACACGTACGGCGGCATGGCCCGCCACGGCGGCGGCGCCTTCTCCGGCAAGGACCCGTCCAAGGTCGACCGCTCCGCCGCCTACGCGATGCGCTGGGTCGCCAAGAACGTCGTCGCCGCGGGCCTCGCCTCGCGCTGCGAGGTCCAGGTCGCCTACGCGATCGGCAAGGCCGAGCCCGTCGGTCTGTTCGTCGAGACCTTCGGCACCGCCAAGGTCGAGGCCGAGAAGATCGAGACCGCCATCACGGACGTCTTCGACCTCCGTCCGGCGGCCATCATCCGGGACCTCGACCTGCTGCGCCCGATCTACTCCCAGACCGCCGCGTACGGCCACTTCGGCCGCGAGCTGCCCGACTTCACGTGGGAGCGCACGGACCGGGTGGACGCGCTGCGCAAGGCCGCGGGCCTGTAGGTCCCGGCGGTTTCGTCAGAGCCGTGAGGCCCGGTACCCCTCGGGGTGCCGGGCCTCACGGCTGCGCGGAAAGGGGTGGCCGGACCACGGGCCGGGTCCGTACGCTGATGATCTCCCGGTGCGATGGCCGCGGTTACTTCGGTGGAGTACGCCCATGGCGTGCGGTGAATCTGGATACACGTTCCGCTGCCGACCTGATCTCGGGAGAACCGACTCCGCCCCCGCCCGGTGCGAGGGCCGCGGATACTTCCCGGGGTACCGACCCCTCGCAGGTTCGAATCCTGCTGCCGGTCCCCGACCGGTATGGCCGAGCGGTCCAAGGCAGAAGCGTCTTCACGGCGTACGCGATCCGCGGCCGGCCCGATCTCGGGCGGGCGGCGCTGTCGGTGGGGTCTGGTAGGAATACTGCTGTGAGCAGCGCGAACGGGCGATCCGACGACGGCGCGGGCGGAGCGGAGGGCGCCCCGCCCGAGCAGCTTGCGCTGATCCGCGAGGCCGTGCGGCAGGCCAAGGCGCCGAAGGCCAAGCCGCGGACCTGGCGGGGCGCCCCGCTCGCGAAGGACCTGCCCGTCGCGCGGGTGCTCGTCGACAAGGGCGTGCTGCACCTCGACCGCTACTTCGACTACGCCGTGCCCGAGGACCTGGACGAGGCCGCGCAGCCGGGTGTCCGGGTCCGGGTCCGGTTCGGCGCCGGCGGCCGCACCGTGCGCGAGGGGCGGCGCGAGGGCGGCTCCCTGATCGACGGCTACCTGGTCGAGCGGGTCGCCGAGTCCGACTACTCGGGGCCGCTGGCCGCGCTCGCCCAGGTCGTCTCGCCCGAACCCGTCCTCGGACCCGAACTGCTGGGCCTCGCCCGCGCCGTCGCCGACCGGTACGCGGGATCCCTCGCCGACGTGCTGCAACTGGCCGTGCCGCCCCGGCACGCGCGCGCCGAGGCGCGGGAGTCCCCGGCGCCCCCTCCGGCGCCCTCCGCACCCGACCCCGGGACCTGGCGCCGTTACGCGCGCGGCGCAGACTTCCTCACCTCGCTCGCCTCGGGGGGCGCCCCGCGCGCGGTGTGGACCGCGTTGCCCGGTCCCGAGTGGGCCGAGGAGATCGCCCGCGCCGTGCGGGCGACGCTCGCCTCGGGGCGCGGCGCGCTCGTCGTCGTACCGGCGGGCCGGCCCGCCGCCCGCGTGGACGCCGCCCTCAAGGCGCAGCTGGGGGAGGGGCAGCACGCCGTGCTGACCGCCGACGCGGGACCCGAGCGGCGCTACCGCGACTGGCTCGCCGTACGACGCGGTTCCGTACGGGCGGTGGTCGGCACCCGGGCCGCCATGTTCGCGCCGGTGCGCGACCTCGGGCTCGTCGCCGTCTGGGACGACGGGGACGACGGACACAGCGACGACAACGCGCCCTTCCCGCATGTCAGGGAAGTGCTGGAGCTGCGTGCCTCCCGGGACAAGTGCGGCTTCCTGCTGGGGGGTTGGACCTGCACGGTGGAGGCGGCACAGCTGGTGGAGAGCGGCTGGGCGCTGCCGCTCGCCGCGGACCGGGAACAGGTTCGCGCCGCCGCGCCGTTGGTGCGGACCGTCTCCGACACCGATCTCGCGCGCGACGAGGCCGCCCGCGCCGCCCGGCTGCCGACGCTCGCCTGGCAGACCGTCAGGGAGGGGCTCAAGCACGGCCCCGTGCTTGTGCAGGTGCCCCGGCGCGGCTATGTGCCCCGGATGGCCTGTGCCCGGTGCCGTGAGCCCGCGCGCTGCCGGCACTGCGCGGGTCCGCTGGAGGCGCGGGACGCCCGGGCGCTGTGCTGTGCGTGGTGCGGGCGGGACGAGCCGGCCTGGCACTGCCAGGAGTGCGGCGGGTTCCGGCTGCGGGCCCAGGTCGTCGGCGCCCGGCGGACCGCCGAGGAACTGGGCCGGGCGTTCCCGGCCGTCCCCGTGCGCACGTCCGGGCGGGAGCAGGTGCTGGACACGGTGCCCGCGACGCCCGCCCTGGTCGTCAGCACGCCCGGGGCCGAACCGGTCGCCGAGGGCGGGTACGCGGCGGCCCTGCTGCTCGACGGCTGGGCCATGCTCGGGCGGCCCGATCTGCGGGCGGGCGAGGACGCGCTGCGCCGGTGGACGGGGGCCGCGGCGCTGGTCCGTCCGCAGGCGGCGGGCGGCACGGTCGTGGTCGTGGCCGAACCGACCCTGCGGCCCGTGCAGGCGCTCGTGCGGTGGGATCCGGTCGGGCACGCGGTGCGTGAACTGGCCGAGCGGGCCGAGCTGGGCTTTCCGCCGGTCTCCCGGATGGCCGCGGTGTCGGGGGCGCCCGAGGCGCTCGCCGGGTTTCTCGCGGCGGCCGAACTGCCGCGGGACGCCGAGGTGCTGGGACCCGTGCCGGTCGCGGCCGGTGAGCCGGGGAGGCCCCGGCGCCCCGGTGGGCCGCCCGTCGGGGAGCCGGGGGAGCGGGTGCTGATCCGGGTGCCTCCGGGCAGCGGCGCGGCTCTGGCGGCGGCGCTGAAGAGCGCGCAGGCGGCACGGATGGCCCGTGGCGGCGGTGAGCCCGTACGCATCCGGATCGATCCGCCCGACATCGGCTGAGCCCGGGCCGGGCGGTGCCGAACCGGAGGCGCGGACTCCCGTGCAGGTACGGGTACTTGTGCGGGTACCTGTACGGATACGGGTGTGTGGGTACGCGGGGGACTGCCCCCCGGGTCTGGCGCCGGGAGGCAGGTGTCGCCTCGGTGCGTCGGGTCAGCCGTTGCGCGGGCCAGGGAAGGCCGTGGGCCTGACCTCGTCGCGGAACGCCGGACTGCCGGAGGTCGGCTGCGTCGGCATCGAGCGGGCCGCGGGCACGGTCGGCACCGAGGGGATGACACTGTCGACCGAGACCGGGCGCGGTTCGCCCGTCTCCGTCGCGCGCTCCGCCTCGGCGGCGGCCTGGGCGGCGGCACGGCGGGCGCCGTAACGCCGGTGCACGGCCTGCTTGGTGACCCCGAGGGCCGAGCCCACCGCGTCCCAGGAGAAGCCGAGGGAGCGGTCGAAGTCCACGGCGGCGGTGACCAGGGTCTCGACGCTGTCCCGCAGCTCCTGGGCGAGACGGACCGTCGGGGCGGGGGCGCGCCCGTAGACGACGAAGCCCGTGGAGGGGCCGGCACGGCGCGGGCGGTAGACGTTGCCCAACTGGGCGGTGAGCGTGCGCAGTGCGTCCACCTGCCGACGGACCCGCTCGATGTCGCGCACCAGCAGGTGCAGGCTGGCCCGAGCCTGGGCGTCGTGGGTTGCATGGTCGGCCATGAACAAACCTCTCGAACCGGCGTTGAAAGGGAGCGGGCCGCTGCTCTGCGGCCCGCCGTGGTCAACTCTTTCTTGACCAACGCGTGGACGGGTGAGTGGTCACGGGTGCAAGGGCGCAAGAGCATATGAACGGGGCGCGTCACCTGCTGTACGCCCCCCGTCGTGCGGCGGACGCGCCCCGTGCGCCGCGGGACGAGGCCCACCACCTGCACCGACGCCCGGCCCCACCCCGTACCGCCCGCCCCCTCCGCGTCTTCGTCGGGTGTCGGGTGCCCTCCGTGGGGGCGCGTGGCCCGGGGAACCCCCGGGCCCTTGGGCCGTGGGCGGCATAGACTGGTGCGCTGCCCCGTGCGCCGCACGCGCGCGGGGGACGGAAGTGCTCCCGCCCGAGAGGCCAACCGCCACTTATGAAGCTCGTCTTCGCAGGCACCCCCGAGGTCGCCGTTCCCGCCCTGGACGCCCTGATCGCCTCCGGGCGGCACGAGGTGGCCGCCGTCGTGACCCGGCCGGACGCGCCGGCCGGACGGGGGCGACACCTCGTCGCGAGCCCGGTCGCCGAGCGGGCGGAACAGGCCGGGATCGAGGTGCTCAAGCCCGTGAAGCCGCGGGACGAGGAGTTCCTGGCCCGGCTGCGGGAGATCGGCCCCGACTGCTGCCCCGTCGTGGCGTACGGCGCGCTGCTGCCCCGGGTCGCCCTCGACATCCCCGCCCAGGGCTGGGTCAACCTGCACTTCTCGCTGCTGCCGGCCTGGCGCGGCGCCGCCCCCGTCCAGCACGCGATCATGGCCGGTGACGAGATCACCGGCGCCACCACCTTCCTGATCGAGGAGGGCCTCGACTCGGGACCGGTCTACGGGACCGTCACCGAGGAGATCCGCCCCACCGACACCAGCGGGGACCTGCTCACCCGGCTCGCCTTCGCCGGTTCCGGACTGCTCGCCGCGACGATGGACGGGATCGAGGACGGCACCCTCAAGGCCGTGCCCCAGCCCCTCGACGGCATCAGCACCGCGTCGAAGATCACCGTCGAGGACGCCCACGTCGACTGGGCCGCCCCGGCCCTGCGCGTCGACCGCATGGTCCGCGGCTGCACGCCCGCCCCCGGCGCCTGGACCGTCTTCCGCGGCGAGCGGCTCAAGCTCATCCAGGCCGCCACGGTCCCCGACCGCACCGACCTCGCCCCGGGCGAGCTGTCCGTCGCCAAGAACAACGTCTACGTGGGCACCGGTTCGTACGCCGTCGAGCTGCTGTGGGTCCAGGCCCAGGGCAAGAAGCCGATGCGGGCCGCTGACTGGGCCCGCGGGGTGCGGATCCCCTCCGGCGAACGCCTCGGAGTCTGACGCCGGCCTCGCGGCGTACGCTGATAGACGCACCTTTTCCTGGATCCGGAGCACCTTTTTCGTGAGTGAGCAGCCCCGTCGGCCGCAGAAGCCCGGCAAGCCCTACCGCCGCCCCCAGAAGGACCCGGTCCGCATGCTCGCCTTCGAGGCGCTGCGGGCCGTGGACGAGCGGGACGCGTACGCGAACCTCGTCCTGCCGCCGCTGCTGCGCAAGGCGCGGGCCAAGGGCGACTTCGACACCCGGGACGCGGCGCTCGCCACCGAGCTGGTGTACGGCACGCTGCGCCGCCAGGGGACGTACGACGCCGTCATCTCGGCCTGTGTCGACCGGCCGCTGCGGGAGGTCGACCCGCCGGTCCTCGACGTGCTCAGCCTCGGTGTCCACCAGCTGCTCGGCACCCGCATCCCCACGCACGCGGCCGTCTCCGCCTCGGTCGAGCTGGCCCGGGTGGTCCTCGGCGACGGGCGGGCCAAGTTCGTGAACGCCGTGCTGCGCAAGGTCGCGCGCCAGGACCTCGACACCTGGCTCGAACAGGTCGCCCCGCCCTACGACGAGGACCCCGAGGACCACCTCGCCGTCGTGCACTCGCACCCGCGCTGGGTCGTCTCCGCGCTCTGGGACTCCCTCGGCGGCGGCCGGGCCGGCATCGAGGACCTGCTGGAGGCCGACAACGAGCGCCCCGAGGTGACCCTCGTCGCCCGCCCCGGACGCTCCACCAGCGAGGAACTCCTCGGCTCCCTCGACGAGGACTCGGCGCTCCCCGGACGCTGGTCCCCGTACGCCGTGCGGCTCACCGAGGGCGGCGAGCCCGGTGCCGTCGACGCCGTGCGCGAGGGCCGTGCGGGCGTCCAGGACGAGGGCAGCCAGCTGGTCGCGATCGCCCTGGCGAACGCGCCGCTCGACGGCCCCGACCGTCTCTGGCTGGACGGCTGCGCCGGGCCCGGCGGCAAGGCCGCGATGCTGGCCGGCCTCGCCGCGCAGCGCGGCGCGACGCTGCTCGCCTCCGAGAAGCAGCCGCACCGCGCGGGGCTCGTCGCGAAGGCACTCGACGGGAACCCCGGTCCCTACCAGGTCATCGCCGCCGACGGCACCCGCCCGCCGTGGCGCCCCGGCACCTTCGACCGCGTGCTGATGGACGTGCCCTGCACGGGTCTGGGCGCGCTGCGCCGCCGTCCCGAGGCCCGCTGGCGCCGCCGTCCCGAGGACCTCGACGGCTTCGCTCCGCTCCAGCGCGGACTGCTGCGCACGGCGCTCGCCTCCGTACGGGTGGGCGGTGTCGTCGGCTACGCGACCTGCTCGCCGCACCTCGCCGAGACCCGTGCCGTCGTCGACGACGTCCTCAAGCACTTCGAGGACGGCTCGGCCGAGCTGCTCGACGCCCGCCCGCTGCTTCCCGGCGTGCCCGCCCTGGGGGACGGCCCCGACCTCCAGCTCTGGCCGCACCTGCACGGAACGGACGCCATGTACCTGGCCCTGATCCGCCGGACCGCCTGACCCGGCCGGGGTCGTTCGATCTCCCGTCAGCCGGGTGGCCCGGGTGGCACGGGCGGCCCTGGCGGCTCCGCGTCTGCCGGAGGTGAGCCTCCGTCCTCGTGCGCGGGACCGTCCCCGTGCGCCGGGCCGTCCTCGTGCGCGAGGCGGTTCGGCCACCACACCTTCGGGCCGACGTCCAGGAACAGGGACGTGACCAGCACCGAGCGGACCACGAAGGTGTCCAGGAGCACGCCGAGGGCGACCGCGAAGCCGATCTCCGCGAAGCCCACGATCGGCAGGGTGCCCAGGGCCGCGAACGTGCCCGCGAGCACCAGGCCGGCCGAGGTGATCACCGCCCCGGTCGTGGCGAGTCCCGTGACGACGCCCTGCCGGGTGCCGTGGCGGGTCGCCTCCTCGCGGATGCGGGTCGTCAGGAAGATGTTGTAGTCGATGCCGAGCGCCACCAGGAACACGAACACGAACAGCGGGAAGGCCACGTCCTCGCCCGCGTAGTCGAAGACGTGCCGGAAGGCCAGAGCGCTCACGCCGAGGGCGGTGGCCAGCGACAGCACCACGGTCCCGATCAGCAGGAGCGGCGCCACCAGCGCGCGCAGCAGGACGCTCAGAACCAGCAGGACCACCGCGAGGACGAGGGGGATGACGAGGTAGTTGTCGTGGGCCTGGGCGTTCTCCATGTCCAGCAGGACCGCGGCGCCGCCGCCCACCTTCGCGTCCGCCCCCGGCACGGCGTGCACCGCGTCGCGTACCCGCTCCACCGTGTCCTTCGCGGCGGCACTGTCCGAGGGGGCCCGGGTCGTCGCCTCGAACAGCACCCTGCCGTCGTGCACGGGCGCCGTGCCCGGGGGCACGCCGATGCTCGCGGGCACCACGCCCGGGTCCGCCGCCACGGTCCGGCCGACCTCCCTGGCCTGGGCCGTGTTCGACACGATGACCAGGGGATCCCCGTCGCCCGCCGGGAAGTATCGCGCCGACACCTCCTGGCCGACGACCGAGTCCGGTCTCCCGGTGAACTGGTCCGCGTTGGGGATGCCCGCGGCCCGCAGCTGGATCAGACCGAGGGACAGCAGCCCCAGCGCCAGCGCCGTGGCCACCCAGGTGGTCCGGGGACGGCGGGCGATCCGCCGGCCGGTACGCGCCCAGACACCGCTGCGGGTCGGATCGGCCGAGCCGACGTGCGGGACGGCGGGCCAGAAGATCCAGCGGCCGAAGACGAGCAGCAGCGCGGGGAAGAGCGTGAGCATGGCGAGCAGACCGACGGCCACGCCGATCGCGGCGACCGGGCCGAGGCCCCTGGTGGAGTTCATCTCGGCGACCAGGAGCACCAGCATGCTCAGGACGACCGTCGCGCCCGACGCGAGGATGGCGGGACCGGCCCGGTTCATGGCGAGCTTCATCGCCTCGTGCCGGTCCTCGTGGCGCCGCAGTTCCTCGCGGTAGCGGGCGACCAGCAGCAGCGCGTAGTCGGTCCCCGCGCCGAACACCAGCACGGTCAGGATGCCGGCGCTCTGGCCGTTGACGGTCAGACCCGCGTGTTTCGCCAGCAGATAGATCAGCGCCTGGGCCGTGAACAGGGCGACGACCACCCCGAGCAGGGGCACGAACAGCAGGATCGGGCTGCGGAAGGTGATCAGCAGCATCACCACGACGACCGCCATCGCGGCGTAGAGCAGCGTCGAGTCGATGCCCTGGAAGGCCTTGGAGGAGTCGGCGGCCGTACCGCCGGGCCCGGTGATGTGCACGGAGAGCCCGTCTCCGCCCTTGCCGACCTGGTCACGGATCGAGGAGACGGCGGGGGCGATCCGCTGCCAGCCGGACGCGTCCATGGTGATGGGGACGTAGACCTGCGCCGCGCGCGGATCGGGCTGCCGGTCGAACACCGGGCCCCGGGTCTCCTCGCCGCGGACGCCGTGGGCCCGCAGCGTCCTGAGCTGCCCGACGTCCTCGGCGATCTGCACGCGGTCCTTCGCCGTCAGGCCGTCCGGGCGCGCGTAGACGACGACCGCGGGGATCTGCTCGGGCCTGAACCCGTTCGAGATGCCGAGGACCTGGGTGGACTCCGCCGAGCCCGGCAGCCAGGACTGGGCGTCGTTGTCCTCGGCGCCGCTGAGCTTGGCCCCGAGGGGCGCCACGAAGAGCAGGACCAGCAGCCACAGGGCCAGGACCAGCCACTTGGAGCGCCTGCCGCACACGGCCGAGACGGCCCCGTGCTTCCAGCCGTCGAGCCGGTTCATGCCCACCCCCGGGACCGGGCGCCGTGCCTCAGGACCGTTCCGCGGGGCACGACGGACCCTCGTACGGTGTCCACGGAGCGAACCAGGTCCGGACCGAGGCGGGCAACGGGCCCGCGGCATGGCAGTCTTGGGGCATGGCCGCGCAGATCAACCCCAGCATCCTGTCCGCCGACTTCGCCCGTCTTGCCGAGGAGGCAAAGGCGGTGGAAGGCGCGGACTGGCTCCATGTCGACGTCATGGACAACCATTTCGTACCGAACCTCACCCTCGGGGTGCCGGTCGTGGAGTCCCTGGCCCGTGCCACCGACACGCCGCTGGACTGCCATCTGATGATCGAGGACGCCGATCGCTGGGCGCCCCAGTACGTGGAAGCCGGTGCCGGCTCCGTCACCTTCCATGTGGAGGCGGCCGCCGCGCCCGTCCGGCTCGCCCGCGAGATCCGGGCCAAGGGCGCCCGTGCCTCGATGGCGCTCAAGCCCGCGACCCCGATCGAGCCGTACGAGGATCTGCTGCCCGAGCTCGACATGCTGCTGATCATGACGGTCGAGCCCGGATTCGGAGGCCAGGCTTTTCTTGACATCATGCTCCCCAAGATCCGCCGCACGCGCGAGTTGATCAGCAAGCACGGACTGGAACTGTGGCTCCAGGTCGACGGCGGCGTCTCCGCCTCCACCATCGAGCGGTGCGCGGAGGCGGGAGCCGACGTGTTCGTCGCCGGTTCGGCGGTGTACGGGGCCGCGGACCCGGCCGGGGCGGTACGTGCACTGCGCACCCAGGCCGAGGGGGCGATGACCCGTGCGTCGTGGGCGTGCGGCCACTGAGCCAAGGGAACGTGAACGCCGCCCATCAGGGCGGATCAAGTGCGCCGGATCTGCAAGGATGAACGGCGTATCCAGAGTGTGAACAGAAGTGAGGAGATGGCCGTGTCGGGTATGTCGGCGGGCCGGTCAGCCATGCGGATGGGACCCGCTGAGCTGGTCCAGGCGGCGGCCATGGCCCGCCGCTTCTACCTCGAGGGCAAATCCAAGATCCAGATCGCCGAGGAGTTCGGCGTCAGCCGCTTCAAGGTGGCCCGGGTCCTGGAGACCGCTCTCGAACGGGATCTCGTGAGGATCGAGATCCGCGTCCCCGCCGAGCTCGACGCGGAGCGCTCGGACGCGCTGCGGGCCCGCTACGGCCTGCGGCACGCCGTGGTCGTCGAGTCCCCGGCCGAGGCCGAGGAGTCGCCCGACCCGGAGAACCTCGGCGAGGTGGCCGCCGACCTGCTCGGCGAGCTCGTCAACGAGGGCGATGTGCTCGGCCTCGCCTGGGGCCGTTCCACCATCCACATGGCGGCCGCCCTGGACCGGCTTCCGCCCTGCACCGTGGTGCAGCTGACGGGCGTGTACGACGCCGGGACCGCCGAACGCGGCTCCGTCGAGGCCGTCCGGCGCGCCGCGCAGGTGTCGGGCGGCGACGCCCACCCCATCTACGCGCCGATGCTGCTCCCCGACGCGGCCACCGCGGCGGCGCTGCGCCACCAGACGGGGATCGCCCGCGCCTTCGAGTACTTCGACAAGGTGACGGTCGCCTGCGTCTCGATCGGCTCCTGGGAGCCCGGCATCTCCACGGTGCACGACATGCTCAGCGACGCGGAGCGCGCGCACTACGCCTCGCTCGGTGTCGCCGCCGAGATGTCCGCGCACCTCTTCGACGCCGAGGGCCGCCGGGTCGGGCGCGACCTGGGCGAGCGCTGCATCACGGTCGAGGCCGACCGACTGCGCCGCATCCCCGAGGTCGTCGCCATAGCGGGCGGGCAGCGCAAGGCGGCCGCCATCGACGCGGTGCTGCGGTCCGGGCTCGTCACCAGCCTGGTGACGGACACCTCGGCCGCGGACGCGCTGATGACGGCGGGCCCGCCGCCGCGTCCGGCGCTGAACCGGGCGGACCCCGACGGGCCCTGAGGAGGGCACACGGAGCGCGCCCCGAGGGGACGGTCGTGGCAGCATCGACGTCATGCTGCCACGGCCGTCCCCTCGGGCGTTCACGGTCCGCCTGTTCGCGGGACTGCTGGTCTGTCTGACCGTCCTGCTGACGGGCTGCTCGGCGACGGGCGGGGCCGGTCCGGGAGACTCGGCGGCCACCGCCGTGAGCCGTTCCGGGCGGACCCCGTCATGGGCCGGCGGTCTGCCGGCCGTCTCCGTGACCGCGCTCCCCGCCGAGGCGCGGTCGACCCTCGCCCTCATCGACCGGGGCGGCCCCTTCCCGTACGCCAAGGACGGCGCCGTCTTCGGCAACTTCGAGCGCGAACTGCCGGGGCACACCAGGGGCTACTACCACGAGTACACGGTGCCGACCCCGGGGGAGCGGGACCGGGGGGCCCGCCGCATCGTCACCGGGCGGGGCGGGGAGATCTTCTACACCGACGATCACTACAACTCGTTCAAGGCGGTGCTGAGATGACGCACGGTCCGCTCGCCGCGGTGTGCCGTTCGGCCGGGTGGCAGGTCACCGAACTCGACCTCACCGGGGTCCTCGACAAGGCCGCCTTCATGGCGCGCTGCGTCCGCTCCCTCGACCTGCCTGAGTGGTTCGGGCGCAACTGGGACGCGCTCGGCGACCTGCTCGGCGACCCCGACTGGGGACCGGCCAGTCCGGGCAGACTCCTCGTGGTGACCGGCTGGCGCCCCTACGCGCGGGCCCGGCCCGACGAGTGGGAGACCGCGCAGGAGGTCCTGGAATCGGCCTCCGGCTACTACCAGGACTCCGACGCGGCCCTCTCGGTGGTCCTGTCCCTTGGAGGATCCGACCAGCTGCCCCCTGACCAGCCTGGATGATCCGCCCGGGGACCGCGCACCGGCGGTCATGGGACAATGAAGTACGTGCTCTTCCCCCTGGCTGACCTGTCCGGGGGCCACCTCTGATCGACTGGGATGTGCAGCACGTGCGTTTCCTCAACGACATCCAGCCCCCGTACGACCTGACGTACGACGACGTCTTCATGGTGCCCAGCCGCTCGGCCGTGGGCTCCCGTCAGGGAGTGGACCTCTCCTCCCCCGACGGCACCGGCACCACCATCCCCCTCGTGGTCGCCAACATGACGGCGATCGCGGGACGCCGGATGGCCGAGACCGTCGCCCGCCGCGGTGGCCTTGTCGTCATCCCGCAGGACATTCCGATCGACGTCATCACCGAGGTCGTCGGCTGGGTCAAGGGACGCCATCTGGTGCTCGACACCCCGATCGTCCTCGCGCCCCACCAGACCGTCGCCGACGCCCTCGCGCTGCTGCCCAAGCGCGCGCACAACGCGGGCGTCGTCGTCGACGAGGACCACCGCCCCGTCGGTGTCGTCACCGACACCGACCTGTCCGGCGTGGACCGCTTCACCCAGCTGTCCGAGGTCATGTCCAAGGACCTGCTGCTCCTGGACGCCGACATCGAGCCCGGCGAGGCCTTCAACCGGCTCGACGCCGCCAACCGCCGCTACGCCCCCGCCGTGGACGCCGACGGCAAGCTGGCCGGCATCCTCACCCGCAGGGGCGCCCTGCGCGCCACGCTGTACACGCCGGCCACCGACGCGAACGGCCGGCTGCGCATCGCCGCCGCCGTCGGCATCAACGGCGACGTGGCGGGCAAGGCCAAGCAGCTGCTCGACGCCGGCGTGGACACGCTCGTCATCGACACGGCGCACGGCCACCAGGAATCGATGATCAGCGCCGTGCGGACCGTGCGCGCGCTGGATCCCCAGGTGCCGATCGTGGCCGGCAACATCGTGGCCGCCGAGGGCGTCAAGGACCTGATCGACGCGGGCGCGGACATCATCAAGGTCGGTGTGGGCCCCGGCGCCATGTGCACCACCCGCATGATGACCGGCGTCGGCCGGCCGCAGTTCTCCGCGGTCCTGGAGTGCGCCGCCGAGGCGAAGAAGTACGGCAAGCACGTGTGGGCCGACGGCGGTGTCCGCCACCCCCGTGACGTCGCCATGGCGCTGGCCGCCGGCGCGTCCAACGTCATGATCGGCTCGTGGTTCGCGGGTACGTACGAGTCCCCCGGCGACCTCCAGCAGGACGCGAACGGGCGCCTGTACAAGGAGTCGTTCGGCATGGCGTCCGCCCGTGCCGTCAAGAACCGCACCAGCGAGGAGTCCGCGTACGACCGGGCCCGCAAGGCGCTGTTCGAGGAGGGCATCTCCACCTCGCGCATGTTCCTCGACCCGTCCCGTCCGGGCGTCGAGGACCTGATCGACTCGATCATCGCGGGCGTCCGTTCCTCCTGCACCTACGCCGGCGCCAACTCGCTGGAGGAGTTCGCCGAGAAGGCGATCGTCGGCATCCAGAGCGCGGCCGGCTATGCCGAGGGCAAGCCGCTGCACGCCAGCTGGAGCTGATCTTCCGCCCTTCCCGTACGGCCCCCGCTCCCCACTGCCGGGAGCGGGGGCCGTACGCGTGGGAGGGCTCCCATCGCGGGCGGAAGTCGCCTCGCGCAACCATCGAAAAGCCCTGCGCAACGAACAGGCGCCGGGATGCGATGAACGCAACGATCTTGCGGAGATGCGCAAGGTTGCTGCATTACGCCCGTGAAGCCCGAACTCATAGGGTCGGGCGCTGTACACAGGCGTGGCGGGGACCCCGCTCGGCGGGTCCCGGCTGTCAGGGGTGCCGCCGGTTCCCGTCCTCTTCGACCGGCAGCGATGAAGGAGAGCGCGCGTGCTCGACCAAGGCACACCCCCGCAGTCCCCACCCACCACCGCCCCGTCGTCCCCGGGCCTCGGCGCGCGCCTCATGCGCCGCAAGCCGGTGGAACTGCTGGTGCGGGAGGGCGGACACGGTGAGGGCGGCTCGCTGCGGCGCTCCCTCGGCCTGTGGCAGCTCACCATGATCAGCATCGGTGCGACGCTCGGCACCGGCATCTTCGTGGTCCTCGGCCAGGCCGTCCCCAAGGCCGGGCCCGCGGTCACCCTGTCGTTCGTGATCGCCGGTGTCACGGCGCTCTTCTCCGCCCTCTCCTACGCGGAACTGGCCGGCACCATCCCGGTCGCCGGGTCCTCGTACTCGTACGCGTACGCAACCATGGGCGAGCTGATCGCCTGGATCTGCGGCTGGTGCCTGGTCCTGGAGTACGGCGTCTCGGTCGCGGCCGTCGCGGTCGGCTGGGGCGAGTACCTGAACGAACTGCTCGACGGCACCATCGGCGTCACCATCCCGGACGCGCTCTCCGCGCCGCCCGGTGACGGAGGCATCTTCAACCTGCCCGCGCTCATCGTCGTGATGCTCGCGATGGCGTTCCTGCTGGGCGGAGCCCGCGAGTCGGCGCGCGCCAACACCGTCATGGTGGCCGTGAAGATCGCCGCGCTGCTGCTGTTCTGCGCGATCGGCGTCCAGGGCCTGCGCTCGGGCAACTACGAGCACTTCATGCCGCTCGGCATGGCGGGCGTCAGCGCCGCAGGCGCCACCCTGTTCTTCTCCTACATCGGCTTCGACGCCGCCTCCACCGCCGGTGAGGAGGCCAAGGACCCGCAGCGCGACCTGCCCCGAGCGATCATGCTTTCGCTGGTCATCGTGACCGCCCTGTACGTCCTGGTCGCGGCCGTCGCCGTCGGGGCGAAGCCCTGGCGTCAGTTCGGCGACGCGCACGCCGCGCTCGCGGAGATCATGAAGGAGGTCACCGGGCAGACCTTCTGGGGCACGCTGCTGGCCGCCTGCGCCGTGATCGCCATCGCCAGTGTCGTGCTGACCGTGCTGTACGGCCAGACCCGCATCCTGTTCGCGATGGCCCGGGACGGTCTCGTGCCCAAGGTGTTCGCCCGGGTCCACCCGAAGACCGGCACGCCCCGCGCCAACACGGTCATCGTCTCGCTGTTCTGCGGTGTCCTGGCCGCCGCGATCCCGCTCGGCCAGCTCGCCGACGCCACCAGCATCGGCACGCTGTTCGCCTTCGCGCTGGTCAACGTCGCCGTCGTCGTGCTGCGCCGGACGCGCCCGGCCATGCGCCGCACCTTCCGGGTTCCGTTCGCGCCGGTCTTCCCCGTGATCGGCTTCCTGCTGTGCCTGTGGATGATGGCCAGTCTCTCCGCCGTGACCTGGGAGGTCTTCGGCGTCTGGATGGCCGTGGGCCTCGTGTTCTACTTCAGTTACGGCCACCGCCGGTCCCGGATGGCGGTCGCGGAACCCGCCGCCGCCGAGCAACCGTAGAACTCCTCGCAGAAAAGTGAACCGCCCGCAGTGCTGAACGATCTCGACGAACGCATCGTGCACGCCCTCGCCGAGGACGCCCGCCGGTCCTACGCGGACATCGGGCAGCTCGTCGGCCTGTCCGCGCCCGCCGTGAAACGCCGGGTCGACCGGCTGCGGGCCACCGGGGCCATCACCGGGTTCACCGTACGGGTGGACCCGGCAGCCCTCGGCTGGGAGACGGAGGGCTTCGTCGAGATCTACTGCCGCCGGAACACCTCGCCTGAGACGATCCAGCGCGGGCTCGAGCGGTACCAGGAGGTCGTGGCCGCCTCCACCGTCACCGGGGAGGCGGACGCGGTGGTGCAGGTGTTCGCCTCGGACATGCGGCACTTCGAGCGGGTGCTGGAGCGGATCGCGGGGGAACCGTTCGTCGAGCGGACGAAGTCCGTTCTGGTGCTCTCCCCGCTTCTGCGGAGGTTTTCGTCGGGGTCGCCGACCTAGGTGGTCCCCCCTTCAGGGGCGCACCAGAGGGTGGGGGTTTCCCGTCGTGGGCGGGTGCGGGTGTGGGTGCCTCGTGGGTTGTCGCGCAGTTCCCCGCGCCGCTGACGGGCGCTCCCCTAACGGGCGCTTCTCGCTCCTTGCGGGGCCTACTCGGCTGGTTTTCTTGCCAGGGTGTTGTTGCCGATCGAGTTGTGGATGCTGAAGCTCACCGCGTCCGAGCGGTAGCGGTCGTCGGACCATTCCACCGGGCGGCCCTCGCGGGTGGTGGTGACGCGGCGGACGCGCAGCAGGGGACTGGTGCGGCGGACGCCGAGGAGGTCGGCGTCCTGGGCCCCCGCCGCCACCGCGTCGATCACGTGCTCGCCGTACGCGAAGACCAGGCCGGTGTCCTCGAAGAGCCGCTGGGTGACCGAGGGGCAACCGGGTTCGATCGCCGCGACGGCCGGGGAGATCCAGTCGGCGTACACCGTACGTTCCAGCAGTACCGGTTCGCCGTCCAGTCCGCGCACCCGCAGGACGTGCAACACCGGTGTCCGCTCGGCGAGTTGGAGGCGTACGGCGTCCTCCGCCGTCGCCGGGCGGTACTCCTGGGACACCACGCTCCCGGTCGCCTCGCGCCCCATCGCCCGGGCCCACTGCGCGAAGCTCCGCAGTTCGGCGAAGCTCTGGCTGCGACGGCCCGCGAGGACCACGCGCCGGGCGCCCTGACGCGACCCGATGAGCCCCTCGGCGGTCAGGGCCGCGACGGCCTGGCGGACCGTGCCGCGCGAGACGCCGTACTGGGCCGCGAGGTCGGTCTCCGCCGGCAGCAGACTGCCCACGGTGTACTCCTCGCGGTCGATCGCCCGCCGCAGCTCCTCGGCGATCTCCTCGTGTCGCGCCGTCATTCTTCCCCTCTGGTCAGCCCGCTGTGCACAGCCTGACCAGCCTAATCGACAGCGGACGGTGATCGGGAACGGTCGGGATTGTGCAGGGAATAGGGGCTTGGGGTTTCACCGCCGTTCACCGTGGGGACACCATCGGCGGGCCTACTGGGGCCGACTTGTTCAGACAAGTTCTTCGATCCACCCCACCCTCGTGCGTCACCCTGGAGAGACCGTGACCGTGTTCCTGCCGAGGACCGCCCTCCTCACCGGCGGCCTCGCCGTCGCCGCAGCGCTCACCCTGAGCGCCTGCGGCGCCGCTCCCGACGACAAGGCGACCACCGCCGACGGCAAGAGCGCGGCCACCGCGACCTCCGCCGCGGACTTCGGCGGTCTCGACGCCCTGGTCAAGGCCGCCAAGAAGGAGGGCACGCTGCACGCGATCGCCCTTCCCCGCGACTGGGCCAACTACGGCGCCCTCATCGACGGCTTCACCAAGAAGTACGGCATCAAGATCCAGGTCGAGAGCCCGGACGGCTCCAGCCAGGACGAGATCAACGCCGTCACCTCGCGCAAGGGCCAGGACCGCGCCCCCGACGTCCTCGACCTCGGCAGCTCCTTCGCGCTGAGCGCCGCCCAGCAGGGCCTGCTCGCCCCCTACAAGGTGGCCGCCTTCGCCGACCTGCCCGCCGGCCAGAAGGACCCGCAGGCCCGCTGGTTCAACGACTACGGCGGCTACATCTCCATCGGCTGCGACGCCAAGAAGGTCAAGGAGTGCCCGACGACCTTCAAGGACCTGCTCAAGCCGCAGTACAAGGGCCAGGTCGCCCTCAACGGCAACCCCACCAAGTCCGGTTCGGCGTTCGGCGGCGTGTACGCGGCCTCGCTCGCGAGCGGCGGCTCCTTCGACGACATCCAGCCCGGCCTCGACTTCTTCGCGAAGCTGAAGAAGAACGGCAACTACACGCCCGTCGAGTCGACCCCGGCCACCGTCGAGAAGGGCGAGACGCCCATCAGCATCGACTGGGACTACCTCAACGCCGGTTACGCCGACGAGTTCAGGTCCAAGGGCGTCGACTGGAAGGTCGCCGTGCCGAGCGACGGCCAGTTCTCGCAGTACTACTCCCAGGCCGTCAACAAGGACGCCCCGCACCCCGCGGCCGCCCGGCTGTGGCAGGAGTACCTCTACAGCGCCGAGGGACAGAACCTCTGGCTCAAGGGGTACGCCCGTCCGGCCCTGATGACCGCGATGGACAAGGCCGGCACGCTCGACAAGACCGCCGCCGCGAAGCTCCCCGCCGTCTCGGGCACCCCGAGCTTCCCGACCGAGGCCCAGCAGAGCAAGGCCAAGACCGTGCTCGCCCAGGGCTGGGGCAAGGCCGTCTCCGGATGACCACCGCCCTCACCGAGGCTCCGGCCGACGTGGCGCCCGCCGCTGCCCACCGGCAGCGGCGGCGCCGGGCCACCGGCCCGCTCGCCGTCCTCCCGCTGCTCGTCTTCGTCGCGGTCTCCTTCGGTGTCCCCGCGCTCGCCATGCTCAACGGCGCCTTCACCGTCAAGGACCAGGCCACCGGCGCCACTTCGTACACGACGGCCAACCTGACCGGCTCGTTCCAGGGCGCCTACCTGACCGCGCTCATGGGCAGCGTCAAGCTGTCCGCCGTCTCCGCCGGCCTCGCGACCGTCCTCGGACTGCCGCTGGCCCAGGCCGTGGTGACCTCCCGCTTCCGCGCCCTGCGCGAGGCCGTGCTCACCGCCTCCGGCGTCCTCGCCAACTTCGGCGGTGTGCCGCTCGCCTTCGCCTTCGTCGCCACCCTCGGCAACTCCGGTGTGCTGACACGGCACTTGAGCCTCACCGAGCGGGGCTGGGACCTCTACAGCTTCTGGGGCCTGGTCGTCGTCTATCTGTACTTCCTGATCCCGCTCATGGTGCTCACCATCACGCCCGCCCTCGACGGTCTGCGCTCCCAGTGGCGCGAGGCCGCGCGGAACAACGGCGCGACGACCGTCCAGTACTGGCTGCACGTCGCCCTGCCGGTCCTCGCGCCCTCGCTCCTCGGCGGACTCGTGCTCCTCTTCGGCAGCGCCTTCGCCGCGTACGCCACGGCGGCCGCCATGGTGGGCAGCGCGGTGCCGCTCGTGACCCTCCAGATCGCCGACGCCATCTCCGGCAACGTGCTGGTCGGCCAGGAGAACGTGGCGCTCGCCCTCAGCCTCGACATGGTCCTCATCGCGGGCCTGGTCATGGCCGTGTACCTGCCCCTGCAACGACGGAGCGCGCGATGGCTCGCCTGAACCCGTGGCGCTGGGTGGTCCTCGCCCTCGCCGCGCTGTACTTCCTGGTGCCCATGGCCGCGTCCGTGGTCTTCACGGTCGACGTGCCGGGACAGGGCGTCACCTTCGACGCCTACAGCCGGATCGTGTCCGCCGACGGCTTCGCCTCCAGCCTCGTGCTCTCCCTGGAGCTCGCCGCAGCGACCATCGCCGTGGTGCTGCTCCTGATGGTCCCCGCCATGGTCGCGCTGCGGCTCGGCTCGCCCCGGCTGCGGCCCGTCGTCGAGGTGGTGTGCTCCCTGCCGCTGGTCGTGCCCCCGATCGCGTTCGTCGCCGGCATCTCCACCGTCCTGAAGTGGGGACCCGAACACCTCTCGCGCACCCCGCTGTTCCAGACCTTCGTGGCGATCCAGGACCCGGGCTTCCCGGTCGTCCTCGTCCTCGCGTACGTCGTGATGGCGCTGCCGTTCGTGTACCGGGCCCTGGACGCGGGACTGCGCGCCGTCGACGTGCGCACCCTCGTCGAGGCCGCCCGCAGCTGCGGCGCGAGCATGCCGCAGGCCCTCGTGCGGGCGGTGCTGCCCAACCTGCGCGGCGCGCTCCTGAACGCCTCCTTCCTCACCCTGGCCCTGGTGCTCGGCGAGTTCACGGTCGCGAGCCTGCTCGGCTACCAGCCCTTCGCCGTGTGGATCTACGACATCGGCGGCTCGCAGGCCCAGATGTCCGTCGCCGTCTCCGTGCTCAGTCTGTTCCTCACCTGGGCACTGCTCCTCGCGCTCGCCGTCCTCGGCGGCCGCTCCCGTACCGCTTCCGCCTCCCGGGGATGAACATGACCGTCGCCACGCTCGACAAGGCCGCCACCGTCGAATTCCGCGGACTCAGGAGGGAGTTCGGTCCGACCGTCGCCCTCGACGGCCTCGACCTCACCGTCCGGCCGGGTGAACTCCTCGCCCTGCTCGGCCCCTCCGGCTGCGGCAAGACCACCGCGCTGCGCATGCTCGCCGGCTTCGAACACCCCGACTCCGGCGAGGTGCTGGTCGACGGCGAGGACATCACCCGGGTCCCGGCGCACCGCCGCGACGCCGGAATGGTCTTCCAGTCGTACAGCCTCTTCCCGCATCTCAGCGCCCTGGACAACGTGGCCTTCGGACTGCGGATGCGCAAGGTGCGTACGGCCGAACGGCGCTCCCGCGCGGCCGAGTTGCTGGAACTCGTGGGACTCGGGGACAAGGGGGAGCGGTTCCCGCACCAGCTCTCCGGCGGTCAGCAGCAGCGCGTCGCGCTGGCCCGCGCGCTCGCCCTGCGGCCCCGTGTCCTGCTGCTCGACGAGCCGCTGTCGGCGCTGGACGCCAAGGTGCGGCTCTCGCTGCGCGAGGAGATCCGCCGGCTCCAGCTGGAGCTCGGCATCACCACCCTGTTCGTGACCCACGACCAGGAGGAGGCGCTGTCCATGGCGGACCGGGTCGCGGTGATGCGGGCCGGGCGGCTCGAACAGTGCGCTTCCCCCGCCGAGTTGTACGGGCGTCCCGCCACCGCCTTCGTCGCCGAGTTCGTGGGCACGATGAGCCGGATCCCGGGGACGCTGGACGGTGACCTGGTCGAGGTCCTCGGCCGGCGGCTGCCGGTGGACGGGGACGTGCCCGCGCCGGGGGCGGTGGACGTGCTGGTGCGGCCGGAAGCGGTCCGGGTGAGCGCCGACACGGTCGGGGACGCACGGGTCGTGGCCACCGCGTTCCTCGGTGCGGCCACCCGGGTGACCGTGCGGCTCGCCGACGGGACCGAGGTCAAGGCCGATCTGCCCACGCACGAGGCCGTGGCGCTCGGGGCGGGCGCGGCCGTGACGGTCACTCTGCCGGAGCGGCCGGTGCTGGTCGCCGCGCGTCCGGGCCGGTAGCGTCCGCCGGCCCCCTGACCCCGGGTTCCGGTGCGTGACCCTGCCGCCCACAAGCGATGATCGCCCCCTCCGCCCCTTCCCGACCCGAACCCGGGGCTCCGCCCCGGACCCCGCTCCTCAAACGCCGGAGGGGCTGAAATTTCCCGGGACTGCGTCTCCCCCCACCGAAGAAAGAGATCACCGTGACCCACCGTTCCACCGCCCGGGCCTCCCTCCAGGCCGTTCTGTTCGACATGGACGGCACGCTCGTGGACACCGAGCGGCTTTGGTGGGAGGCGGTGGAGGAGGTGGCCGGCGGGCTCGGGCACGTGCTGACGGGGGCCGATCAGCCGCACGTCCTCGGGCGGCCCGTCGAGCACACCGCCGCCTGGCTGGCCGGTGCCACCGGCGCGCCCCGGGAGGCCACCGCCGCCGAACTGCACCGGCAGTTCGCCGACCGGGTCCGCACGGGCATCGTGCCCCGGCCCGGCGCCGGCGAACTGCTCCTCGCGCTCGCCCGCGAACGCGTGCCCACCGCCCTGGTCACCGCCTCCCCGCGCGCGGTCGCCGACACCGTCCTCGAAGCGCTCGGCGCCGACCGGTTCGCCGTCTCGGTCACCGCCGACGACACCCGCCGCACCAAGCCGGCCCCCGACCCCTACCTCGCCGCCTGCCGCGCCCTCGGCGTCGACCCCGCCGCCTGCGTGGCCGTCGAGGACACCCAGACCGGCGTCACCTCCGCCGAGTCGGCCGGCTGCGCCGTCCTCGCGGTGCCCTCGCTCGCACCGATCGCCCCCGCGGCCCGCCGTACCGTGATCGGCAGCCTGGAAGGGGTCTCCCCGGCCCGGCTGCGGGCCATGGTCGCCCCGGGCGAGCTGCGGGTGATGAGCTGGAACCTCTGGCTCGGCGGCACCCAGGTCGACGGACACCGCGAGAAGCAGCTCAAGGCCATCACCGGGACCGGCGCGGACGTCGTCGGGCTCCAGGAGACCAACGGGACCGCGGCACGCGAACTCGCCGACGCCCTCGGCTGGTACCACCACCAGGCGGGCGACAACCTCGGCGTCATCAGCCGCCATCCGATCACCGCCCGGTTCGGCGACCCGGAGGTCGGCTTCTACGGGGGCACCGGCGTCAGGATCGAACTGGACGGCGGGCAGCGGGTGGACGTCTGGAGCGCGCACCTCGACTGTGCGCCGTACGGCCCCTACGAGGCACGTTTCGACGGCCTGCCCGAGGCCGATCTGATCGCGCACGAGAGCGGCCGCCTCGCCCGGATGCGGGAGATCCTGCGCCGGATCGACGACACCGGCGACGCCTCCGTCCCGGTCGTGCTGACCGGTGACTTCAATGTGCCCTCGCACCTGGACTGGCCGGAGGTCGCCTGGCCGGTGACGCGGGCCGCCGAGGAGGCGGGCCTGCGGGACTCCTACCGGGAGGCCCACCCCGACCCCGTACGGGACCCCGGACACACCTGGTCGCCCGTCCACGCCGAGCACGAGGACGGCAGCGGGCGCCCGGAGCCGCAGGACCGGATCGACTTCGTGCTGCACCGGGGACTGACCGTCCTCGACTCCCGCACGCTGGTCGGCGGTGCTCCGCGCCCCTGGCCGGACGTCGCCGACAACGAATGGCCCTCCGACCACGCGGCGGTCGTCACCGTCTTCGCCCTGCCCGGAGGCGAGTGAGCCGGCACATCCGGTGCCGGATCCGGGGCCCCGGCCGGGGACGGACGCGGTGCCGGATCCGGTGACCGCACGCAGCGTACGTTGAACGCTCAGTCAGTCCGGACCATTGCGGTCCGGGCTCACCATCGACTAGTTTGAGCCGCGCGCCCGCTACCCGCGAGTAACACATGGGTCACCACACGTCACCCGGCCACCCGTTCGTCCCGTCGTCCTGGGGAGACCATGCGCTGGCCCATCGGCCGTCCGCCCACGGTCCGTTCGCGGATCGTGGCCCTCTCGATCGCCCCCGTGATCGCCCTCATGACACTGTGGAGCTTCGCCATGGTGTCCGTCACCGGCGATCTCCGCGCGCTCGTCCGGCTCCAGGGCGTCTACGACGACTTCGGCACGCCGGTCGACACGGCGGTCGGCCAGATCCAGATCGAACGCCGCCTCGCCGCCGCCTACCTGGGCGCGAAGAGCGGGACGACGGCGGGCGTCGAGCTGCTGGCCCAGGAGCGCCGCACCGACCGGGCCGTGACCGCCCTGCGCGCGGCGGTCCGCGACGGGGACCGCAGCCGGCTCTCCGGACAGCAGCGCCGGGCGCTCGACACCCTGCTGCACTCCGTGGACGGGCTGGAGGGACTGCGCGGCCGGGTGCTGGCGCACACCGTCACCTGGGACCGGGCCGTGGCCGAATACAGCACCCTGGTGGAGCCCTCCTTCGACGTCGAGTCCGCGCTCACGGCGCTCCAGGCGGGACAGCTGGCCCGTGAGGCGCAGGTCGTCGTCGAGCTGGTGCGGGTACGGGAGTTCGTGTCCCGCGAGGACGCGCTCGTCGCCGGGGCACGCGCCGCCGGCACGCTCAGCGACCACCAGTACGACACCCTCACCGCGACCATCGAGGACCGCCGCGTCTTCGAGCGGACCTATGTGCCCGATCTGCCGGCCGACTCGCGCTCCCTCTTCGAGACCTTCCAGCGGGGCGACCTCCACCAGGAGCTGACCCGGGACGAGGACACCCTGCTGCGGGCGGGCGCGCGGCAGGCCGGGGAGGCCGTCGCCGCCGGATCCTGGCGCACCACCACCGACCGCGCCGTCAAGCGCTACATGCTGCTGTGCACCCGGTCCGCCCTCAACTCCGCCGCGCGCGGACGGGCGTTCGCCTACCAGGAGCTCACCAAGGCCGCGATCGTCGGCGTGGTGGGGCTGGCCGCCGTGGGCCTGTCGCTCTGGTTCGCGGTGCGCGGCGCCCGGCGCATCTCGCGCCGCCTGGAGTCGCTGCGCGACGCCGCCGACCTGCTGACCAACCGTCAACTACCCCAGGTCATGGAACGGTTGAGCGCGGGACAGGAGGTCGACGCGGCCGCCGAGGCGCCGCCGCTCGCGGACGTGGAGGCGGTGGCCGACGAGATCGGGCAGGTCGGCCGGGCCTTCAACACCGCCCGGCTCGCCGCCGTCGAGGCCGCCGTCAAACAGGCCACCCTGCGCCGCGGGCTGTTCGCGGTCCTGCTGAACATCGCCCGCCGCAACCAGGCGCTCGTCCACCGCCAGCTCAAGCTCGTCGACACGCTGGAGCGCCGCACCGACGACCCGGACGTCCTGGACGACCTGTTCCGGATCGACCACCTCACCACCCGGATGCGGCGCCACGCGGAGAGCCTGATCATCCTCTCCGGCTCGGCCCCCGGCCGGCGCTGGCGGCGGCCGGTGCCCGTCGCCGAGGTCGTGTCCTCCGCGGTGAGCGAGATCGAGCAGTACGCGCGCGTGGTGGTCCCCCCGATGCCCGAGGTGGGCGTCGCCGCGGACGCCGTCGCCGACGTCGTGCACCTGATCGCCGAACTGGTCGAGAACGCCACCGTGTTCTCCCCGCCCCGGACCCAGGTCACCCTGCGCACCGGACGCGCCGGGACCGGTTTCGTCCTGGAGATCGACGACCGGGGCCTCGGCCTCGCGCCCGACCAGATCGACGAGGCGCACCGCACCCTGAACACGCCCGAGGAGTTCGACCCGACCCGGCACGACCGGCTCGGCCTGTACGTGGTGGGCCGGCTCGCGGCACGGCACGGCATCAAGGTCACGCTGTGCCGCTCGCCGTACGGCGGTACGACAGCCGTCGTGCTGCTGCCCGAGGCCGTGCTCGCACCGGTCGAGACCGTGTACCCGGCGGCCGCGGCGGACCCGGCTCCGCTGCCCTCGCGTACCGCCACCGCGGTCCTCCCGGCGCAGCGGACGGCGTCCGGGGAGCGGAAGACCGGCTCCGCACCCCCGGAGACCTCCCGCGCGGCGACCGAGGCCGCCTCAGCGGCGACCGGGGACCTCTCCCCAAAGGCCGAAGACCTCTCCGTACCGGCCGGGGACCCCTCCGTACCGGCCGGGGACCCCTCCGTACCGGCCGGGGACCCCTCCGTACCGGCCGAGGACTCCTCCGTACCGGCCGGACCCCCGGCTCCCGAACCTCCCGTGCTGCCCACCCGGGTCCGCCAGCGGGCCCTCGCCCCGGAGCTGCGCACCGAGGCACCGGCGGCCGACGGCACGCCGGAGCGCGAGATCACTCCCGAGGAGATGCGCGCGGTCTTCGGGGCCTTCCAGCGCGGTCTCGACCGGGGCCGCAAGGGCCTGCCCTCCCGGCCGGAGACCGACACGATCGACACGACCGGTGGGACCCGGTCCGAGCACCCGGACGAACGGTCCGGCCCCGCGCGGCGAAGCGACACCGAGGAAGGGACGGACGTCCACGATGAGCCCTGACCAGTTCCCAGACAGGCCCGGCAGGACCCTCGGGGCCCGGCGCCCTGACCCGGTGGGCGGCGCCCTCGGGACCGGGGACGACACGGACCGGCCCGGCACCGACCTCGGCTGGCTGCTCGACGACCTCGTGGCCAGGACCGACCACGTCCGCCAGGCCGTGCTGCTGACCGCCGACGGCCTCCCGCTGAGCTGCTCGGACGGCATGCGCAGACGGGACATCGAACACCTCGCGGCGGTCTGCTCGGGCTTCCACAGCCTCGCCCGCTCGGTCGGCGAGCGCTTCGCCGCGGGCGGGGTGCGCCAGACGATGGTGATGCTCGACGACGCCTACCTCTTCATCACCCCGGCGGGTGACGGAAGCAGGCTCGCCGTGCTGAGCGAGGTGCAGACGGACGTCGGACAGCTGGCCCACGAGATGGAACTGCTCGTCCGCCGTGTCGGCCGCCACATGGCCGCCGCCGTACGTTCGGCGGCCGACCCCGCGGGCCGCTGATCCGGCTGTGACCGACGAGCACTGGTACGAGGACGAGACCGGGCCCATGGTGCGGCCCTACACCGTCACCGGGGGCCGGACCCGGCCCTCGGACCGGCACGTCATCGATCTGATGTCCAGGGTCACGGTCCTGGAGACGGACGAGGGCCGCCCGGGAGTCGATCACGCGGCCGCCGCTCTGCTCGCCCTGGCCCGCCGCGGCCCCCGCCCGGTGGTGGAGCTCGCCGCGGACGCCGACCTGCCGCTGACCGTCGTACGCGTGCTGCTCGGCGATCTGGCCGAGGCGGGCCTGCTGGTCATCGACGAGCCGTACCGCCCTCCGGGCGGCGGGCCCGCGGCCGACCCGGAACTGCTGCGCGAGATCGTGGAGCGCCTGCGCGACCTGTGACCGCCCGCCGGGCCGGGCCGTGCGGTCCGCAGCGGCGGAACCCGGGGCGGGTCCCCGCTGTGACCTGCGTCTCCTGGGGTTCGGGACGTTCGGGACCTTGACCGCGCGAGCCCGACGGGCCGCGCAACGAATCGCCGTCGGGGGCCCGAGGTGCGCAACGAATCGTCCACCGGCGCGCAACGGGTCCTTCTTGTCCCCCCGAGCCGGCCGACCGTACCGTCTAAGCGACCCCCCGAACCCCCCTCGTACCGGTGGAGAACCCGCATGCGCACAGCCCTGCTCCAGAGCTCCGGCCGCCCCGGCTCGGTCGTCGAGAACCTCAAGGTCCTCGACGAGGCCGCGGGCCGCGCCGCCGCATCGGGGGCCCGGCTCGTCGTCACGTCGGAGATGTTCCTGACCGGCTACGCCATCGGCGACGACATCGGTCGGCTCGCCGAGCCCGCCGACGGCGACTCCGCCGACGCGGTGGCCGAGATCGCCACCCGGCACGGCGTGGCCGTCGCCTACGGCTACCCCGAGCGCGAGACCCCCGAGGGCGAGGCGGCCGGGGACGGCGGGGCGAAGGTCTTCAACTCCGTACAGCTGATCTCCGCGGACGGCACCCGGCTCGCGAACTACCGCAAGACCCACCTCTTCGGCTGCTTCGAGCACGACCACTTCACCCCCGGCGAGCGGACGGTCGTCCAGGCCGAACTGGACGGCCTCCGGGTCGGCCTCATGATCTGCTACGACGTCGAGTTCCCGGAGAACGTCCGGGCGCACGCCCTCGCCGGCACCGACCTGCTGCTCGTGCCGACCGCGCAGATGCACCCGTTCCAGTTCGTCGCCGAGTCCGTCGTCCCGGTGCGCGCGTTCGAGAACCAGATGTACGTCGCCTACGTCAACCGCAGCGGTCCGGAAGGGGAGTTCGAGTTCGTCGGACTGTCCACGCTGGCCGGACCCGACGGGGTCGCCCGCGCCCGTGCCGGCCGCGGCGAGGAACTGCTCCTGGCGGACGCCGACCCGGTCCTGCTGGCCGCCTCGCGGGAGACGAACCCGTATCTGAAGGACCGCCGCCCCGGCCTCTACGGCTCCCTCGTCTGATCCTCCCCCCGGTCCGCCCCCGGCCGGTCACGCACAGCCTCCCCTCACCTTTTCCGCGCAAGGAGTCCGACCCCATGACGTCCACCGTGCCCAACGCCGTCCAGCACGCCGACGTGCAGCAGCCGCCGATCACCATGTTCGGCCCGGACTTCCCCTACGCCTACGACGACTTCCTCGCGCACCCCGCAGGCCTCGGACAGATACCCGCGACCGAGCACGGCACCGAGATCGCGGTGATCGGCGGCGGACTGTCCGGCATCGTGGCCGCCTACGAGCTGATGAAGATGGGCCTCAAGCCCGTCGTGTACGAGGCCGACGAGATCGGCGGCCGGCTGCGCACGGTCGGCTTCGAGGGCTGCGACCCCTCGCTGACCGCCGAGATGGGCGCGATGCGCTTCCCGCCGTCCTCCACCGCCCTCCAGCACTACATCGACCTGGTCGGCCTCACGACCACGCCGTTCCCCAACCCGCTCGCCGAGTCGACGCCCTCGACGGTCGTCGACCTCAAGGGCGAGTCCCACTACGCGACCTCCGTCGACGACCTCCCGCAGGTCTACCGCGACGTCATGAACGCCTGGAACGCCTGTCTGGAGGACGGCGCCGACTTCTCCGACATGAACCAGGCCATGCGCGAGCGCGACGTCCCGCGCATCCGCGAGATCTGGTCGAGGCTCGTCGAGAAGCTCGACAACCAGACCTTCTACGGCTTCCTGTGCGACTCGGAGTCCTTCAAGTCCTTCCGCCACCGCGAGATCTTCGGCCAGGTCGGCTTCGGCACCGGCGGCTGGGACACCGACTTCCCGAACTCCATCCTGGAGATCCTGCGGGTCGTCTACACCGAGGCCGACGACCACCACCGCGGCATCGTCGGCGGCTCCCAGCAGCTCCCGCTGCGCCTGTGGGAGCGCGAGCCGGAGAAGATCGTCCACTGGGCGTACGGCACCTCGCTCTCCTCGCTGCACGATGGCGCCCCGCGTCCGGCCGTCACCCGGCTGAACCGCACCGCGGGCAACGGCATCACCGTGACGGACGCCAACGGCGACATCCGCACCTACAAGGCGGCCATCTTCACCGCCCAGTCCTGGATGCTGCTCTCCAAGGTCGCCTGCGACGACTCGCTCTTCCCGATCGACCACTGGACGGCGATCGAGCGCACGCACTACATGGAGTCGAGCAAGCTCTTCGTGCCCGTGGACCGGCCGTTCTGGCTGGACAAGGACGAGCAGACCGGCCGTGACGTCATGTCGATGACGCTCACCGACCGGATGACCCGCGGCACCTACCTCCTGGACGACGGCCCGGACAAGCCCGCCGTCATCTGCCTCTCGTACACGTGGTGCGACGACAGCCTGAAGTGGCTGCCGCTGTCCGCGAGCGAGCGCATGGAGGTCATGCTGAAGTCGCTCGGCGAGATCTACCCGAAGGTCGACATCAGGAAGCACATCATCGGCAACCCGGTGACCGTGTCCTGGGAGAACGAGCCCTACTTCATGGGCGCGTTCAAGGCCAACCTGCCGGGCCACTACCGCTACCAGCGCCGTCTGTTCACGCACTTCATGCAGGAGTCGCTGCCCGAGGACAAGCGGGGCATCTTCCTCGCGGGCGACGACATCTCCTGGACGGCCGGCTGGGCCGAGGGCGCCGTCCAGACCGCGCTGAACGCGGTCTGGGGCGTCATGCACCAGCTCGGCGGCACCACCGACCCGACCAACCCCGGGCCCGGCGACGTCTACGACGAGATCGCGCCGGTGGAACTCCCCGAGGACTGACCGCCCGGGGCGGGCGGCCGCTTCAGACCCCGGCCGCCCGCGCCGCCTCGTACAACTCGGCCGCCACGTCCTTCAGTTCCTCGGCGTCGCGAACCGAGCTCTGGAGGTCGAGGAAGATGTCGTCGAAGCCGATCCCGGCGTGGGCGGCCAGATCCTCCACGATCTGTCCGACGGCTCCCTGGAACGGCTGACGGTCCTCGCCCGCGTACGGCTTGGGCGTGTAGCGCTCGTTGGTGCGCAGCACCGTCCGGATCGGCCGGGTGCGCCCGCGCTCGGCGGCCAGCTCCCGCAACCCGGCCCACTGCGCCGCGAGTTGCCCGACCCCCATGCCGATCGGCATCCAGCCGTCCGCGTGGTCGACGAGCCGGCGCCTGGCCTTGGCCGAGTTCGCGGCGAGCAGGATCGGGATCGGCCGGGCCGGCTTGGGCCCGACCACGGCCGAGGCGATCCGGGAGAGACGGCCCTCGTGGACCACGGGGTCGGGGCCCCACACCGCGCGGCACACCTCGATCACCTCGTCCAGGGCCTCGCCGCGCTCCTCGAAGGGACGCGGGGCAGCCGCCGCGTACTCGTCGAGCGACCAGCCCGTGCCGAGACCGGCGACGACCCGGCCCCCGGCAGCCGCGTCGATCGAGGCGAGGGTCTTGGCCAGCCGGAAGGGCGTGTGCAGCGGGGCGACCAGCACGCTGGTGCCGAGTTCGGCGCGCTCGGTGGCCGCGGCCGCGAGCGTCAGGGTCACCAGCGGGTCGGCGACGCTCCGGTAGGAGTCCGGCCAGGCCAGTCCCTCGATGCCGTACAGCCCCTGGGTCGGCGGGTCGGGGAACAGGGCCCGCTCGAACACCCACAGGCTGTCGTACCCGAGCGCCTCGGCGGCGCGTGCCACGTCCGGCACGTCCCGTCCCAGGTCGTAGTGCCGCATCTGCGGGAGGGCGAGGCCGAGTCGCGTCGTCATACCGGTGTACTCCTTCGCATCGGGGTGTGCCGACGTGCCAACGTACAGTGAGCGTCGCGATGTTCCGGCGAGGACCGCGCCGGGGCGCCGGATCAGGCCGGCAGGGGAGTGAGCAGCATCCGGCCGGCCAGGCCCACCGCCGAGTCGAGGCGGTCGCCGAACTCCTCGGCCAGGTCCGGGAGTCCGCGCAGCGCCCACAGGGCCCGCGCCGCCGCCCAGGTGGCCTCGCGGGCGCGTTCCAGGCTCCAGGAGCCGAGCAGATGGGTGAGCGGGTCGGCGATCTGGAGCAGGTCGGGGCCCGGCATCAGTTCCTCGCGGACGCGTTCCTCCAGCGACACGAGCAGATCGCCCACCAGGTCGAACTCGTCCTCCAGATCGGCCGGTTCGCAGCCGAGGGTGTGACAGCCGTCCACCACGGCGAGCGCGAGGTCGTGCCCGATGTGGGCATTGATGCCCGCGAGCGCGAACTGGAGCGGCCGTACGCCCGGATGGCGGCGGAACCGCAGCAGCGGGCGCCAGCAGGCCGGGGCCCTGCCCTCCTCGGCCACCGTCAGGTAGCGCTCGGCGAACCGCACGTCCAGCGCCGTCGCGGCCCGCCGGTCGGGGAAGGCCCCGGCGTCGAGCCGGCGGTCGAACTCCTCGGTGACGGTGAGGTAGACGCGGTTGAAGACCGCGAGACCGTCGCCCGCGGGGAGGCTCGCGTCCAGGGCCCGCATCCGGGCGACGACCGTGTCGACGGGGGTGGTGAGCCGTGCCGAGTGCGCCATGACCGCAGCGTCCCAGGCCCCGCCCGGTGGGCACGCCGCCGGGCCGCGGGGTTCCCCGGAACGGGGGAACGCGGCCGGGCGGCACGGGCTTCCCGGCGGACGGCGGCTATGCTCCGGCGGGCCGGTCGCCGGGGTCGTCGTACGCCGACGTCCCCGCGTCGAGCAGCGGTTCGGTCCTCAGGTGGGGCGGGGCCATCGCCCGCAGCGCGTGATAGCCGGTGATCACGACGATGGTGCCGAGCGCGATGCTGTTCAGCGAGAAGTGGTCGGTGAACTTCAGGGAGACCCCGCCGATGCCGATGATGATGCCCGCGGCGGCGGGCACCAGGTTCAGCGGATTGCGCAGGTCCACACGGCCGTTGAGCCAGATCTGGGCGCCGAGCAGCCCGATCATGCCGTAGAGGATCACGGTGATGCCGCCGAGGACACCGCCCGGGATCGCCGCGACCACCGCGCCGAACTTGGGGCACAGCCCGAAGAGCAGGGCGAACCCGGCGGCGGCCCAGTAGGCGGCCGTGGAGTAGACGCGGGTCGCGGCCATCACGCCGATGTTCTCGGAGTAGGTGGTGTTGGGCGGGCCTCCGACCGCGGTGGAGAGCATGGAGGCGGCACCGTCCGCGGAGATCGCGGTGCCCAGTTCGTCGTCCAGCGGGTCACCGGTCATCTCGCCGACGGCCTTGACGTGCCCCGCGTTCTCGGCGACCAGCGCGATGACCACCGGCAGCGCGACGAGGATCGCGGACCACTCGAAGGTCGGTCCGTGGAAGGAGGGCAGTCCGATCCAGTCGGCCCGCTCGACCGCGGAGAGGTTCAGCCGCCAGTGGTCGGTGACCTTGCCGCTCGCGTCCGCCGAGTGGATCCGGCCGAAGACCCGGTCGAAGGCCCAGGAGACCGCGTAGCCGAAGACCAGTCCGAGGAAGATCGCGATACGTGACCAGAAGCCGCGCAGACACACCACGGCCGCGCCGGTGACCAGCATGGTGAGCAGCGCCGTCCACTGGTCCTGCGGCCAGTAGGTGGACGCGGTCACCGGTGCCAGGTTGAAGCCGATCAGCATGACGACCGCGCCGGTCACGATGGGCGGCATCGCCGCATGGATGATCCTCGCCCCGAACCGGCGGACGGTCAGACCCACCAGGAACAGCGCGACGCCGACCACGAAGCACGCGCCGGTGACCGTGGCGCTGGTGCCGCCCTGCGCGCGGATGACGGCCGCGACGCCCACGAAGGAGAGCGAACAGCCCAGGTAGCTGGGCACCCGGCCACGGGTGGAGAGCAGGAAGACGACGGTCGCGACGCCCGACATCATGATCGCGAGGTTGGGGTCGAGTCCCATCAGGACGGGTGCCACGAAGGACGCCCCGAACATGGCCACCACGTGCTGGGCGCCGAGGCCGAAGGTCCGGGGCCAGGAGAGGCGTTCATCGGGGCGGACGACCGCTCCCGGGGCGGGGGTCCGTCCGTCGCCGTGCAGTTTCCAGCGCACGCCTAGGTCCATGTCGAGGCTTCGCTTTCTCCGTATGTGAATGTGTCCGGACCATTGTCACGTCCGACCAGTCGCTCTACGCTCACACGGTCCCTCTCATGAACATCGTTCATATGTATGATCGGAGTGTTCGGTGAGTACACGATTCGGGCCGGGCCTGGCCGCCGTGGCGGCCGCCCTCACGCTCGCCTCCCTCGTCGCCCCCTCGGCGTCGGCGCGCACGGCCGGGGGCGCCCCGTCGGCCTCGTCCCGCACGACGGCCGGGAGTGGCGCCACGGCATCGGGGCGCAGCGCGCCCGCGGTCCTCGCCGCCCGGGCCCGCCGGGCCGCGCCCGGATCGCCGCGGACCGTGGTCCTCGACGGCGACAGGCTCCGGCGCACCCGCACCCGGCTGGAACACGGCGACCGCCGACTCGCCCGGACACTGCGGGAGTTGACGGCCCGCGCCGACAACTGGCTCGACCAGGGCCCCTGGACGGTCGTCGACAAGCCGCGACCCGCTCCCGGCGGCGACGTCCACGACTACCTCAGCCAGGCCCCCTACTGGTGGCCCTCGAAGCCCGCCACCGCGGACAACCCCTGGGGCTGCCCGTACGTGCAGCGGGACGGGCAGCGCAACCCCGAGGTGGACACCGGCACCGACCGCCAGGACGCGGAGAAGGTCTTCGACTCGACGTACGATCTCGCGCTCGCCTGGTACTACACCGGGGAGAAGCGCTACGCGGTGAAGGCCGGCCAGGTCCTGCGCACCTGGTTCCTGGACCCGGCCACCCGGATGAACCCGAACCTGGAGCACGGCCAGTTCATCCCCTGCCGGTACGACGGCCGTGCCATCGGCGTCATCGACTTCTCGCAGTCCTGCACGAGCGTCCTCGACGCGATCGCCCTCCTGGACACCGGCGCCCCCGGCTGGTCGCGCCGCGACCGGGCCGCGATGCTCGCCTGGAACACCGGCTACCGCGACTGGCTGACGGACAGCGCCTTCGGCGAGGAGGAGAGTGCCGCGCGCAACAACCACGGCACCTTCTACGACATGCAGCTCGCCGCCCTCGCCCTCGCGACCGGCGACGAGGACCTGGCCCGGCGGACCGTCCTCGCCGCGCGGGCCCTGCGCATCGACCCGCAGATCGCCGCCGACGGCAGCCAGCCGCAGGAGCTCGCCCGCACCCGCAGCTGGCACTACTCGACGTTCGACCTGGTCGCGTACACCCGGCTCGCGGCGGTCGGCGAGCGGGTCGGCGTCGATCTGTGGGCGTACCGGGGGCCGGACGGGCAGAGCCTGTTCGGGGCGGTCGACCATCTGCTGCCCGCGGCGACCGGGGCCGCGCCGTGGAGCGGCCCCGAGCTGGAGTTCCACCGCTTCGCGGCGAGCGACGTGGTGCGGGCCGCGGCCGACGCGGGGGACCGGGCCGCGCGGGCCGCCGTGCCGGCGCTCGAAGCACCGCCCGGCGGTGATCTGTGGGAGCTGCGGCCGGCCGCCGAGCAGCTCGACTCGATCGCGGGCTGACCCCGCCCGGGCAGGGCTCCTGAGCGTTTGCTTAGGCGTTTGCCTAGGATGGGGGTGTCGATTCGAGCCAGGCCCGCCCGTCCGCGCGCCGCAGCAGCCAGGAGCCCCACCCGTGACCGCCGAAGCCCCCGTCGCCCCCGCCCCGCCGTACGGCCGGCTCCTGCCCGTCACCGTCCACTTCGACGACCTCGACGCGCTCGGACTGCTGCACAACGCCCGCTACCCGGTGCTGGTCGAGCGCGCCTGGACCGCGCTGTGGAACGAGCGGGGCTTCGGCTTCGAGGGCGACTGGGAGGCGGCGGGCGATTCGTGCAACGCCGTCAAGGAACTGCGGATCACCTATGAGGCCCCGGTCAACCGCCCCGGCGCGTACGCCGTCCACCTCTGGCTGGAGCGGCTCGGGACCACCGGGCTCACGTACGGCTTCCGCTTCTGCTCCCTCGACGGCGCGGTCACCTACGCCCACGGGACCCGGGTGCTCGTCAGGCTCGACGCCGGGACGCTGCGCCCGGCGCCGTGGAGCGAGTCCTTCAGGGCCGTGGGCCGGGAACTGCTGCGCTCGGGGGAGTGACCTTCGCCTGCGAGGGGGCGCGGTCCCCGGAGCGCAGCACCCCCGCGAGCGCGGTGAGCCCGAACGCCAGGACCGTGACCAGGACGAACGACACCATCAGGTTCGTCGCCTGCGCCACCGACCCGATCAGGCTCGGGGCTATGAGCCCCGAGGTGTAGGTGATGGTCGCGACGCCCGCGATGGCCTGGCTGGGGTTGGGGCCGCTGCGTCCGGCCGCCGCGAAACAGAGCGGGACGACGACCGCGATGCCGAGTCCGAGCAGCGCGAAGCCGCCCATGGCCACCGGCGGATTCCCCGCGAGGACGACCATCAGCCCGCCGAACGCGGCCAGGACACCGCCCGCCCGCACGGTCCGTACGGCACCGAAACGGTTCACCACCGTGTCGCCGACCAGCCGGGCCACCGCCATGGTGAGCATGAAGCCGGTGGTGCAGGCCGCGGCGAGCGCGGCCGAACTGTCCAGCCGGTCCCGCAGATAGACCGCCGACCAGTCCAGGCTCGCGCCCTCCGCGAAGACCGCGCAGAAGCCGGCCGCGCCGATGAGCAGGGCCGACCGGGGCGGCAGCGCGAACCGCGGCGGCGGTTCCTCGTCCTCGGTGGGCTGGAGGTCGAGCACCCACCGGCAGGCGGCGAGACCGAGGAGCGTGAGGGTCGCCGCGGCCAGGGCGTGGTGCAGACGCGCGTCCGCGCCCAGGTGCGCGGCGAGGGTGCCGGCCGCCGCGCCGGTCAGCGCGCCGGCGCTCCACATCCCGTGCAGCCCCGACATGATCGACTTGTCGAGCCGGTTCTCGACCTCGACACCCAGCGCGTTCATGGCGACGTCCGCCATCCCCGCCGTGGCGCCGTACACGAACATCGCGAGGCACAGGACCGGCAGGTTCGACGCCAGGGACGGCAGGACCAGGGCCAGCGTCCACAGGGCCAGGAGCCCGCGCAGCGCCGTACGGCTGCCGAAGCGGTGGGTGATCCGGCCGGCCAGCGGCATCGAGCAGGACGCGCCGAACGCGGTGAAGGCGAGGGCGAAGCCGAGCTGCCCGGCGCTCACCGACGCGTGGTCCTGGATCCACGGGACGCGGGTCGCGAAGGACCCGGTGACGGCTCCGTGCACGGCGAAGACGGCCGCCACGGCGTACCGGGCGTGTCTGACCTCGCGCTGGTCGTCGACCACTTCACTCATGCTCGGGCCCTCCCCGGTCGATGGTTCCACGGCGTCCGCTCCACGGTGTGCCGCCGTAAACTATCAGGAACCCTGCCTGATAAATAGATGTCCGCCCGCCGCCCGGTCGCCCGGTGGCCGCACCGATCTGGGAGGATTCCCGCCATGCCCGCATCCCCGAGCACCGCACGGGCCATCAACGACCGGCTCGCGCTGCGGCTGTTGCAGCAGGAGGGCCCGTTGACGGCAGGGCGGCTGAAGCAGCTCACCGGACTGTCCCGGCCGACCGTCGCCGACCTCGTGGAACGCCTGACGGCCTCCGGGCTCGTCACCGTCGTCGGGGAGTCGGGGGAGCAGCGGCGCGGCCCGAACGCCCGGGTCTACGGGATCGTGGCGGACCGAGCCCACCTGGCCGCCCTGGACGTCCGCACGGAAGGGGTCTCCGTCGTCGTCTCCGACCTGGTCGGCCGGGTCCTGGCCGAGGCGTCCGCGCCCATCGGGGAGGGGACCGGGACCGGACCGGCCGTGGAGCAGGCCGTCGCGCTCGTCGAGCGGGCGGCGAAGGAGGCCGGCTCCCTCGGGACGCCGCCCCCGGGGGAGCGCGCCGGAGGGTGGGGCGGGCTGCACACCGTCGGCATCGGGGCGCCGGGACTGATCGACCCCGCCAGCGGTGAACTCCGCGACTCCACCGGGCTGCCCGCGTGGCACCGGCGCCTGGTCGCGGCCCTTCAGGAACGGCTTCCCGAGGCCCGCGTCCTCGTCGAGAACGAGACCAACCTCGCGGCCCTGGCCGAGCAGCGCGAGGGTGCCGCCCGCGACCGTGACACCTTCGTCCTGCTGTGGCTCGGCCACGGGACCGGCGCCGCCGTGGTCCTCGACGGCGCCCTGCGCCGGGGCGCCTCCGGAGGGACCGGGGAGATCGGCTTCCTTCCGGTGCCGGGCACCACGGGCCTGCCCTCGGCGACCGACTGCGGAGGCGGCTTCCACTCCCTGGCCGGGTCCGCGGCGATCGCGGAACTGGCGGCGGAACACGGCGTGCTGGCGCGGCCCGAGGGCTACGAGCCGTGGGCGGCGGCGCTGGTGAGACAGGCGATCGCGGCCTCGGGAACCCCGGCGGCCGACGGCTTCCTCGACGCGCTCGCCCAGCGCCTCGCGATCGGCGCGGCGTCCGTCAGCGCCGTGCTCGACCCGGGCTGCGTGGTCCTCGGCGGCGAGGTGGGCCAGGCGGGCGGCGCGGAACTCGCGGCGCGGGTCGAGCGGCTGCTCGCCCGGATGTCACCGCTCCCGACAGAGGTGCGCGCCACCGCGGTGGGCGGGGCCGCGGTCCTGCGCGGAGCCCTGCTCACCGCGCGCGACGGCGCCCAGGACGAACTGTTCGCCCCGCAGCCGACGCGGTAGCCGGGGGTGCTGCCCGGCATCCGGAGCGGACTCGGGTGGCGCCCGGATCCGGTCGCGGGGGGCGCGGATGCCGCGCGGAATCCGGAGCAGGGCGCGGGTGCCACCAGGAATCCTGAGCGGCGAGGGTGCCCTCCGGAGCCGGTCGTGGGGAACGCCGGCGCCGATCGGAGTAGGGAGCGGGATGCCGAGGGCCTCCGGAGTCAGAAGCGGGGATGCCGGGGCGTCCGGACCGGGGACGCGGGGCTCCTCGCGGCCCGGGGCGCCGGGGCCGCGCCGGAGCGGGGACGCTTCGTCGGCGGGGCGGATCACGTGGGGGGCCGGCCTGGCGGGCCGGCTGGAGACCCGGCGGCGGGGCAAGGGCCTTCGTCACCGCCGCCGGGTCGATCGTGGGGGGACCGGCAATGAATGATCACGCAGTCTTGATCGAGGACATTAAGAGGACTAGACCAGAGCGTCAATAGGTATGGACCAGTTGTGCGAAGCCGTGACCTGGCCCAAGACCGCCCGGAGCCAAGGCGGTTGGCCGGGAAACCGGTCCGCGGAAGTCCATGCGCAACGGCTGTGAGCCAGCCCACAGGGGTACGGCCGTATGACCGTCGTTCGGGCGTGGCACACTGGCCATGTACCAGAAGCAGCGCACTCCGGGGTCGGTGTAATTCCGAACCGGCGGTTACAGTCCGCGACCCGGCCGCTTCCAGCGGCCGGTTGACCAGGTGGAATTCCTGGACCGACGGTTAAAGTCCGGATGGGAGGCAGTGCGCGGCGGGCGGGCATTCGTGCGCGCTGCCGTCAGTTGCTGCTCGTCCTTCGGGACGGGTGTCCTTTCGGCGTCGCTCCCGGTGTGCCGCTGTCCGCTCATTCTGTCGTCATCGACAGCCCCGGAGTCCGTGCCCCATGAGGCAGGAGGACCCGGGAAGTGTTCACCGGAATCGTCGAAGAGCTGGGTGAGGTCACCGCCGTCGAGATGCTCGACGACGCCTCGCGTTTCCGGCTGCGTGGCCCCGTCGTCACGCAGGGCGCGCAGCACGGCGACTCCATCGCCGTCAACGGAGTCTGTCTCACCGTCGTCGAGCACGAGGGTGACGAGTTCACCGCCGACGTCATGGCCGAGACCCTCGACCGCTCCAGCCTCGGGGCCCTCACCGTCGGCTCCCGCGTCAACCTGGAACGGCCGATGGCCGTGGGCGACCGCCTCGGCGGGCACATCGTGCAGGGGCACGTCGACGGCACCGGCGCGGTCATCGAGCGCAAGCCGTCCGAGAACTGGGAGATCGTCAAGATCTCGCTGCCCGCCGACCTTTCGCGCTATGTCGTCGAGAAGGGCTCCATCACCGTCGACGGCATCAGCCTGACCGTCGTCGACGCCGGCCCCGACTTCTTCACCGTCAGCCTCATCCCCACCACCCTCGACCTGACCACCCTCGGCCACAAGCAGCCGGGCGACCCGGTCAACCTCGAGGTCGACGTGATCGCCAAGTACGTCGAGCGACTGCTGGGCGCCCGCGGCGAGGGGCCCGCCGGTCTGCCCGGCGGCCAGGAGGCCGGCCGGTGAACTGGCTCAACTCCGAGGCCTTCGTCCTGTTCGGCCAGCACATCATGTGGTCGGACATGATCGGCAACGTGATCGGCCTGATCGCCCTCGCGCTCGGCTGGCGGCGCTCCGTGTGGAGCTGGCCCGTCCAGCTCCTCTCCGGTCTCGTCCTCTTCGCCGCCTTCTTCGGCCACCTCACCGGCAGCGCCGGCAAGCAGGTCGTCGTCATCGCCGTCGCCCTGTGGGGCTGGTGGCAGTGGAACCGCGGCGAGGGCAAGGACGGCCGCGTCTCCGTACGGTTCGCCACCTGGCGCGAGCGCGCGTACATGGCGGGCGCCGCGGCCGTGGGCACCCTCGCCGTCAGCGCCCTGTTCCACGCGTACCCGACCCTGTCCTGGGACCCCTGGCCGGACGCCTACATCTTCGTCGGCACGATCGTCGCCATGTACGCGCAGGCCCGCGGCATGGTCGAGTTCTGGTTCGCCTGGCTGCTCGTCGACGTGGTGGGCGTCCCGCTCAACTTCGCCAACGGCTACGCCTTCTCCGGATTCGTCTACGTCCTGTACGGCGCGCTCGTCCTGTGGGGCATGCGCGACTGGTGGCTGCGCTCCCGTGAGGCCGGGCAGCCCGTCATGGAAGGAGCCCCGGCATGACAACGGCGCCGGTTCGGTACAGCACCGGGCACGATCAGGATGCCCTCGACCTCGCCCTCGACCCCGTCGAGCGGGCCATCGCCGACATCGCGGCCGGCCGCCCCATCGTGGTCGTCGACGACGAGGACCGGGAGAACGAGGGAGACCTCGTCGTCGCCGCCGAGATGGCGACCCCCGAGATCGTCGCCTTCATGATGAGCGAGTGCCGCGGGCTGATCTGCGCGCCCATGGAGGGCGACGAACTCGACCGGCTGCGGCTGCCGCAGATGGTCGACGACAACACCGAGTCGATGAAGACCGCGTTCACGGTGTCGGTGGACGCGTCCGCCGCCCACGGGGTGACCACCGGCATCTCGGCGGCCGACCGCGCCGCCACCCTGCGGCTGCTCGCCGACGGTGTCTCGGAGGCGGACGACTTCGTCCGCCCCGGCCACATCTTCCCGCTGCGCGCACGGCCCGGCGGCGTGCTGGCCCGCAACGGCCACACCGAGGCCGCCGTCGACCTGGCGCGGCTGGCGGGACTGCGCCCGGCCGGGGCGATCGTCGAGATCGCCGGCGAGGACGGCCGGATGCTCCGGCTGCCCGAGCTGATCCCCTTCGCCCGCAAGCACGGCCTGACGATCATCTCCATCGAGGACCTGATCGCCTACCGCCGTGCCACCGAACGCGGCACGGCGGCCGAGGCCGGGGCGGTGCCCGCCCCCACCGTGCGCCGCGAGGCGGAGGTCCATCTCCCCACCGCCTTCGGCGAGTTCACCGCGTACGGCTACCGCTCCACCGCCGACGGCGTCGAGCACGTGGCCCTCGTCCACGGCGAGATCGGGGACGGCGAGGACGTCCTGGTCCGGGTCCACTCCGAGTGCCTCACCGGTGACGTCTTCCACTCGCACCGCTGCGACTGCGGCCCCCAGCTCCAGGCGTCCATGGAGCGCATCCAGACCGAGGGCCGCGGCATCGTGGTCTACCTCCGCGGTCACGAGGGGCGCGGTATCGGCCTGCTCTCCAAGCTCCGCGCGTACGAGCTCCAGGAGCGCGGCCGGGACACCCTCGACGCCAACCTCGAACTCGGCCTGCCCGCCGACGCCCGGGACTACGGCGCCGGCGCCCGCATCCTGGAGGACCTCGGCGTCCGCAGCCTGCGGCTGATGACCAACAACCCGGACAAGATCGACGCGCTCGTCCGGTACGGGCTGCGGGTCAGCGCGCGCGAGCCGATGCCCGTGGAGGCCGGCGAGCACAATCTGAGCTATCTGCGGACCAAGCGGGACCGGATGGGGCACGACCTGCCCTGGCTCGACCAGCTCACCGTGTCGGCCTGCGGGAGCCAGTGACCCGTACGCCGGGCCCCCACGGGCCAGGCACCATCGGCACGACAGCACGACAGCACGACAGCACGACAGCACGACAGCACGGCGGCGATCGTGGGCGGCACAGCGCCCGCGGCCCCGCATCATCGGCAACACGGCACAGCGGGACTGAAGGAGAGACGTGAGCGGCAAGGGTGCACCTGAACTGTCCGTACGCAACTGCGGCGACCTGCGGGTCGCGGTCATCGCGGCACAGTGGCACGACAAGGTGATGGACGGTCTCGTCGACGGCGCGCTGCGCGCCCTGCGGGAGCTGGGAATCGACGAGCCGACCCTGCTGCGGGTCCCCGGAAGTTTCGAACTGCCGGTCGCCGCCAAGGTCCTGGCGGGCCGCGGCTACGACGCGATCGTCGCGCTCGGCGTCGTCATCCGTGGCGGAACCCCCCACTTCGAGTACGTGTGCCAGGGCGTGACCCAGGGTCTCACCCAGGTCTCCATCGAGACCGGCGTCCCCATCGGCTTCGGCGTGCTGACCTGTGACACCGAGGAGCAGGCCCTGGACCGCGCGGGCATCGAGGGCTCCAACGAGGACAAGGGCCACGAGGCGGTGACGGCCGCCGTGGCGACCGCGGCCACCCTCCGCTCAGTATCTGAACCCTGGCACTGAGGTACGGCCCCGAGCGCGTAGGGTGAGGACCACCATGTCCAATAAGACGTTCGAGGAGCTCTTCACCGAGCTCCAGCACAAGGCCGCCACGGGCGATCCCGCCACCTCGCGCACCGCCGAACTCGTCGGCAAGGGCGTCCATGCCATCGGCAAGAAGGTCGTCGAAGAGGCCGCCGAGGTCTGGATGGCCGCCGAGTACGAGGGCAAGGACGCCGCCGCCGAGGAGATCTCGCAGCTGCTCTACCACGTCCAGGTGATGATGGTCGCGCGCGGGATCTCCCTCGACGACGTGTACGCGCATCTGTAGGAACCGCCCCCGGCGGTATCCCCGGCGAGCACGTCCGCCCCACCCACCCCGAACACCACTACCGAGCAAAGGAAGCCGACCTCATGCTGCGCATCGCCGTCCCCAACAAGGGTTCCCTCTCAGGACCTGCGGCGGACATGCTGCATGAGGCCGGCTACCAGCAGCGCCGGGAGTCCAAGGAACTGCGGATCGTCGACCCGAACAACGAGGTCGAGTTCTTCTACCTCCGCCCCCGCGACATCGCGATCTACGTCTCCTCCGGCCGCCTCGACATCGGCATCACCGGCCGCGACCTGCTGGTCGACTCCGGCGCCCACGCCGAGGAGATCCTCCCGCTCGGCTTCGCCCGCTCCACCTTCCGTTTCGCCGCCAAGCCGGGCACCGCGAACGGCGTCGCGGACCTGAAGGGCCGGACGATCGCCACCTCCTACGAGGGCATCGTCGCGGGCCACCTCGCCGACCACGGCATCGACGCCTCCGTCGTCCACCTCGACGGCGCCGTCGAGACCGCCATCGAGCTCGGTGTCGCCGAGGTCATCGCGGACGTCGTCGAGACGGGCACCTCGCTGCGCAACGCGGGCCTGGAGATCTTCGGCGAGCCGATCATGAAGTCCGAGGCCGTCGTCATCCGGCGGGTCGGAGCCGGTCCCACCGAGGACGCCGAGCCCAAGGTGCAGCAGTTCCTGCGCCGCCTCCAGGGCGTGCTGGTCGCGCGGACCTACGTGATGATGGACTACGACTGCCGCGCCGAGCACCTGGAGCGGGCCGTCGCGCTCACCCCCGGCCTGGAGTCGCCGACCATCTCGCCGCTCCACAACGAGGGCTGGGTCGCCGTCCGCGCCATGGTCCCCTCCAAGGAAGCGCAGCGGATCATGGACGACCTGTACGAGCTCGGCGCGCGGGCCATCCTGACCACGGCCATCCACGCCTGCCGGCTCTGACGGGACCCACGGACATGTCGGACCTTCCCACCCTTCCCATAACCTTCCGCCCCTCCAGAACCCGGGCCGTGCTGCTCACCGCGGGCGCGTCGATCGTTGTGGTCATCACCACGGTCGTCATGCTCCTGGAGCAACTCGGTCCGGGGGAGCGGGCGAGCTTCATCGTCACCGCCCTGCTCCTCTTCGGGGTGCTCGGGCTGCTCTCGCGGCCCAAGGTCGTCGCCGACGAGAGCGGTGTCACCGTCGTCAACATCGCGAGCCGCCGGCACCTGGACTGGGCGGAGATCCTCCAGGTCAACCTGCGTCCCGGCGACCCCTGGGTGTTCCTCGACCTCAGCGACGGCACCAGTCTCCCGGCGCTCGGCATCCAGCCGGGCATCGCCCGGCAGCGCGCCATCGAGGACGCCCGCGCCCTGCGCGCCCTGGCCTCGGCCCGCTCGATCCCGGAGCCGGACGGACACCGCGGTGAACATCGGGGCTGACTCTCGGCCCTCCACCCTGCCCTGAGAGCCCATGTCTTGATTAATCTGTCGGCGGAGGCGTTTTTCATCGCGCCTCCGCCTCCGATGTGCTCCCGCCCTCAGAGGCCCCCTGCTACCCGAGGAGTGACTCCCTCCAGCGATGGACGGATCGTCCTGTAGTACCTGCGCCGCCCCCTTCCGACATAGCGAGGCGGCGGCATGACCATCCCCCTGTTGCTCCTTGGCGCGGCGTTCCTGCTGATCCTCGCCAACGGCTTCTTCGTGGCCGCCGAGTTCGGCCTCGTCACCGTGGAGCGCCCCGACGCCGAGAAGGCCGCCGCCGAGGGCGACCAGCGCGCCGGCACGGTCGTCGAGTCGCTCAAGGAGCTGTCCTTCCAGCTCTCCGGCACCCAGCTCGGCATCACCATCACCTCGCTCGTCGTCGGCATGCTCGCCGAACCGGCCCTGGCCCAGCTGCTGGGCGGCCCGTTCCGGGCCGTCGGACTGCCCGAGGGCGCGGTGCCCGGCGTGGCCGTGGTGAGCGGCATGCTGCTGGCCTCGGCCGTGCAGATGGTGGTCGGTGAACTCGTGCCCAAGAACTGGGCGGTGTCCAAGCCCCTCCAGGTGGCCCGCTTCGTCGCCGGCCCGCAGCACGTCTTCTCCCGGCTGTTCCGGCCCGTGATCGCCGCGCTGAACACGGTCGCCAACCGGCTCGTGCGCGCGCTGGGCGTGGAACCCGCCGAGGAGCTGGCCTCCGCCCGCACCCCCGGCGAACTCGTCTCCCTCGCTCGTCACTCGGCCCGCGCCGGAGCGCTGGAGCAGGACACCGCGGACCTCTTCGTCCGCACGATGTCCCTGGCCGACCTCACCGCGCAGCACGTCATGACCCCGCGGGTGAGGGTCAGCGCCCTGCAGTCCTCGGCCACCGCGGAGGACGTGGTGAACCTCACCCGCGCCACCGGTCTGTCCCGCTTCCCCGTCTACCGGGAGCGGATCGACGAGATCGTCGGCATGGTGCACCTCAAGGACGCCCTGGCGATCCCCTCGCACGACCGGCTCCGTACCCCCGTCGGCCGCATAGCGCAGGCCCCCCTGCTCGTCCCGGAGACCCTGCCCGTACAGCCCCTGCTGGAGCGGCTGCGCAGCGAGCAGCCGATCGCCGTCGTCGTCGACGAGTACGGCGGCACGGCCGGCGTGGTCACCCTGGAGGACATCGTCGAGGAACTCGTCGGTGAGGTCCACGACGAGCACGACGACGTCCAGGGCGAGCAGCCCGAGCTGGCGGCCGCGCCCCCCGAGGACGGCAGGCCCGCCTGGGACGCCGACGGCAGCTGCCGCGTCGACATCCTCCAGCGCATAGGCCTCGACGTGCCCGAGGGGCCGTACGAGACCGTCGCCGGCCTGGTCGCCGACCTGCTCGGCCGGATCCCGGCACCCGGTGACAAGGCCGAGCTGCCCGGCTGGCGGCTCGTGGTGCGGCAGGTCGGTCACTACCGTGCCGAACGCGTCCGCCTCGTGCGCACCGCGCTCGCCCCGGAGGCCGTCCGATGAGCATGCTCCAACTGCTGTTCGCGGGCCTGCTCGTGCTCGCCAACGGCTTCTTCGTCGGCGCCGAGTTCGCCCTCGTGTCCGTACGGCGCAGCCAGATCGAACCGCTGGGCACCGCCCGCTCCCGCCAGGTCCTGTACGGCCTTGAGCGGCTGCCGCAGATGATGGCGGCGGCCCAGTTCGGCATCACCATGTGCTCGCTGACCCTCGGCGCGGTCGCCGAGCCCACCGTCGCCCGGCTGCTGGAACCGCTGTTCGCGGCCGTCCGGCTGCCGGAGGGCGTCGTCCACCCGCTCGGCTATGTGATCGCGCTCGCCCTGGTCGTGTTCTTCCACCTCGTCATCGGCGAGATGGTCCCGAAGAACCTGGCCATGGCCGCCCCCGAGCGGACGGCCCTGTGGCTCAGCCCCGGTCTGGTCGCCTTCGCACGGGTGTGCCGTCCGGTCACGGTGGCCCTCGGCGCCTGTGCCGCGATGATCCTCAGGCTGTTCCGGGTCGAGCCCAAGGACGAGGTCGAGGCGGTCTTCACCAGCGAGCAGCTCAACCGGCTCGTCGAGGACTCCGGACAGGCGGGGCTCCTCGACCCCGAGGAGCAGGAGCGTCTGGAGGACGCCCTGGAACTCGGCTCCCGCCCGGTCACCGACGTCCTCCTCGACGGCGCCTCGCTCGTCACCGTGGACCCCTCGGTCACCCCGGGCCAGGTCGTCGCGCTCACCGCCCGCACGGGCTATTCACGGTTCCCGGTGGTCGCGGAGAACGGCGCCTTCATGGGCTGCTACCTCCACGTGAAGGACGTCCTCGACCTGGAGGAGTCCGAGCGGGCGGTGCCGCAGCAGCTGTGGCGGCCGATGACCACCCTGCGGTCCGAACTCCCGCTGGACGACGCCCTCACCGTGATGCGCCGTGCCGCCACCCATCTCGCCCAGGTCGCCGACGCCTCGGGCAAGGTCATGGGCCTGGTGGCCCTGGAGGACGTACTGGAGCTGCTGGTCGGCGAGGTACGGGACCCGGCGCACCGCGATGTCGCGCCGGTACGGGTCACGGAGCCGCGCACCAGCCAGGCCGAGGAGGCGCTGGCCAGCTGACCGCCTCGCGGGCCCCGGTTCCCCGGGGCCGTGCGACCCGTAGACGGTCGTACGGCCCGGCGGGACCGGGGCCCGCTCACATCGCGGACGGATCCTGTGGGCCCCGGCCCGAGAGGACCTCTCCGTAGGCCTGCATGAGGTCGGGCAGCCGCAGCGTGGACAGGTCGTCGCGCGAGGGGGTGCCGGGGTATCCCGACAGCCGCAGATCGCGGTACGCGCAGCTCTTCTCGTACAGGGTGCGCAGGAACCGGCCGTTGCCGAGCTCGTCGATCCAGCCCTGGTCGACGACGTGTCCGGCGATCGAGCGCAGTTCGTCCAGCGCCTCCTCGTCCCAGATGTCGCCGTTCTCGGCGGCCAGCACCTCACCGATGGAGGTCAGTTCGAGCGGGCGGTAGGAGGGGAAGTCCACGCGGCTGGTGAAGCGCGAGGAGAGGCCGGGGTTGGCGGCGAGCAGCCGGTCCATGCCCTCGGGGTAGCCGGCGAGGATGACGACCAGATGATCCCGGTTGTCCTCGGCACGTTTGAGCAGCACCTGAAGGGCCTCGTCGCCGTACGCGTCGCCCTTGCCGTAGCCGGAGTTGGACAGGGAGTACGCCTCGTCCACGAACAGGACGCCGCCGATCGCCGAGTCGATCAGCTCGTTGGCCTTCACCGCCGTCTGGCCGAGGTACTCGCCGACCAGATCGGACCGCTGGGCCTCGACCAGATGGTCCCCGCCGAGCAGCCCGAGCGCGTAGAAGACCCGGCCCAGGATCCGCGCCACCGTGGTCTTGCCGGTTCCTGAGGGGCCGGAGAAGACGAAGTGGCGCTTCGGCGGCTGCACCGGAAGACCCTGTCCGGTGCGCAGCCTCGCCATGTTCAGCTGCGCCGACAGCGCCTTGACCTGGCGTTTCACCGGCTCCAGGCCCACCATGCGCTCCAGCTCGGCGAGGGCCTCGTCGAGCAGGGCGGGGTCGGTCGGTCCCGCGGGCATCGGCTGCACCGGCATCGCGGCCTTCTCCCGGAAGCCGTCCGTCCGGGGAGGCAGCCCGCCGGGCGGCGACGGGTCGGGATCGGGAAGCCTCAGATCGCGCCCCTCGGTGCCGAACAGCGCGTCCATGCCGTCCGGGCCCTCCAGCACGTCCTGCCCGATCCCGGCGAGCGTGATCGCCGCGAGATCGGCCGCGGCGTCGTCGTACCCGTCGCCCTCGGCGATGGCCGCGAGCCGCGCCGAGGTGTCCATGAAGGAGGGGTCGACCCGGTGCACCGCCCGGTACAGGGGGAGTGCGGCGGCGGACCGTCCGGTTCCCTCGTGGGCGCGGGCCAGCCAGTACCGCAGCTCCTTGCGCTGCGGCTGTTCGCTGCGGCAGCGCATCAGCGCGGACGACAGCAGCGGCTCGGCCTGTCCGTACATCTCCAGCCGGACCCTGGCCATGCCTCCGAACAGTCCGGCCTCGATGCCGAGCAGGGCATCGTTGATCAGCGGGTCGGTGTGCCGCACCAACTGTTCCCAGTCCTTGACCAGATAGGCGCGGCACGCGTGCAGGAACCGCACCTGGTGGTCCGCGTCGACCGGCGGCAGTCCGGCCAACGCCCGGTCCAGTTCCGGGACATGACGGCCGTCGAGCCAGTGCGAGGCGTGCGCGAGCAGCAGGTCGCGCGGGCTCTCCAGCACGGGCTGGACCCACCAGCCCAGCCAGTACCAGGAGTTGAGGGTGCGTCGGTGCCGGGAGCGCTGCTCGCCGAAGCGGTCCCGGTGCCGGAACATCCGCAGCAGCGCGGTCGTCGTGTCCACGCGCAGCGCGTGCAGTCCGAGCCAGCCGTCCGCCATACCGGGGTCCATCCGGACCGCGGCGCGGAACTCCTCCTCCGCCTGCGGGTAGGCGCCCATGGTGTAGGCGTCCACGCCCCGCAGCCAGGCGAGGTCGGCCGGGGCCTCGGGACCCTGCGTGCCGAAGTCCATCACGTCCCCCACAAACCGTGCCCCCGATGGTCGGGGAGTGCCTCGCGGATCGGGCCATCCCCTCGCCGCCGGGCCGGTGCCCGTCGGCAGCTATGGTCGAACGACTGTGCCACGGACGGGAGTTGAAGCGGTGCGGCAGAGCAGCCGTCCGAAAGTCGCACCGAGAGGCATGGTACCTGCGGTGCACGGGCCTGCCGAAGGGTGCCGCACGGCCCGTTCCACGAGGTGGGAGCGGATGGCGCGCGCCGGCGCGGTGACCCAGGGTGAGCGCATCACGCCGTGGGGTGTCCGGAAAGAGGGGGTGTGGGCAGAACGAAGCCCCCGATCACGGGGGAACAACCGGGGGCTTCGCGACTGCGGGCGGCTCCCGAAGGGCCGCTGCTTCAGAACGTAAGACCTGTACGGCCCCCTGGTCAAGCAGAGTTGGGGTACCGAGGCAACTTCCTGGGAGTGGGTCTTCACAACTTCAGCACGCTGCGGATGGTCCATCACGGTGAGTGATGATCTGGTCCGGTCCAGGCGCCCCTGCGGGTCCTTCCCGTACCTCGTAGCCCTCCGGACACTGCCGCACCACCTGGTGTGCGAACGGCCGTGAGGGGTCCTCCGCGAAGTGCCGGCGCTCGGCGCGGACCCATCCGTCCCAGAAGGCGCTCTGCGCCGGACCGTCCCGTCGCCGGCCCCGCTCCCAGGCCTGCTCGTGCGGCAGTTCCATCCACAGGAGCCGCGCGAGCCACGGCCGCAGCGCCCGGCGCCCCGCGCCGACGCCCTCGACGATCACCACGGGCGCGGCGGGCAGTTCGCGGACCGGCCGGAACTCCCGTGCGGTCCAGTCGTAGGGGGCGTAGCGGGCGGTCTCGCCGCGCCCGAGCGGCTCGACGACCGTGCTCAGCAGGCGTCCGGTCCAGCCGAAGGGTTCCTCGTGGGTGGCGATGTCGTCGAGGTGCAGCACGGGTGCGCCGCCCAGGGCCGCCGCCAGCCTCCCGGCGAAGGTGGTCTTTCCCGAGCCGGCGTGGCCGTCCACGCCGATCAGGCGGACGGGCCCGCAGGAGGGCGGCAGCCGGAGCAGCCGTGAGGCGAGGTCGTGAATGGGGTTTCCCGGGGTGAGGTGCGGCGCGTGCATAGTCCTGGGGAACATTCTATCGAGGCGTCCTCCACAGCGGATCCACGGGTTCGGGGCTGGGGTTCGCGATGGTGCCGCTTTGAACTATTCATTGAACAATCCTCAAGAACTTCGCGGGCCCGCCGGGAAAATTCCCCTCCCCGCGGAACCAGGTATTTCGGATAGGGCGTTCCGGTGTCCGGTGATGCTGAGTAGGGTTCCTGTTGCGGAACGGCGAGGGGTCGTACGGGGATGGACAGGGGAAGATGGCCGCGGGTTTATTCGAGGGGCAGTACGTGTGGCATCCGGCGGCCGACGACCGCACCCTCGCGAGCGTCTGCACGGATGTCAGAGCCGGCCGCTATCTGAGCGCCCGCGAGGCTCTTGAGGAGACCCGTTCCGACTATGGATTACGGGCCCACCGTTCCCTGGTGCTGGCCTCCGAGGCCGCCGACTCCGATCTGACCGAACGCTGGCTGGCGGAGGAGCGGACGCCCGAGGCCGCCCTGCTGTGGGCCCGGGTGGCCGTCCTGCGGGCGCTGCGCGCGGCCGACGCCAAGGACGAACGGGCCGAGGCGCTGGAACGCATCGCGCTGAGCGCCTGCGACCGGGCCGCGCTGATGGACCGGGCGGATCCCACGCCCTGGGTCGCCCGGCTGTCCATGGCCAGGCTGCACGACCTGCGCGACGCCGCCCCGCAGGGGCTGCTGACCCAGCCCCCGGGACCCTGGCGCCTGTTCTCGCACGTCCTGCGTCTGGACCCCTGGAACCGTGAGGGTCACCACCGGTTCCTGGCCTTCTTCTTCACGCGCCACGGCGGTTCCGTCAACGCCGCCTGGGACGTGGCCGCCTTCCTGAGCCAGCGCGCCCCCGCCTCCTCGCCGTTGCGGCTGCTGCCGCTGGTGGCCCTGGTGGAGAGCTACAACCCCACCCAGCTGCTGGTCGACCGCACCTGGGAGCAGCCGCAGTGGCGTTCCACGGCGCTCGCGATCTACCAGAACTGGCTGCCGGAGGTCTCCGGATACCGCTTCACGCCGGTGCTCGACCTGGCGTACCTGGCGCACGCGCTGTTCATGGCGCAGCGCGAGTTCGAGGCGCGGGCGGTGTTCATGGCCATGGGGCCGTACGCCTGCCGGATGCCGTGGAGCGTGTTCGGCGAACCCGAGGAGCAGCTCTCCCGCGCCCGCCGCGCCTGCGGCCTGCCCGTGCCGGGAGCCGGCTGACCGCCGGCCCCACCCGCCCCACGCCCCGAACCACCCCCCCCCCCGAGAGAGAGGTCGGCTGTGTCCGAGCGAATATCGGCCCCGGGCCGGAGAAACGTGCCAGGAAAGGATTCCGTCGCCTTCGACGACGACGCCACGCTGCACGCGATGGGATATCCGAGAAAACTCACCCGTCGTTTTCAGGCGTTCGACAATTTCGCCATATCCTTCACCATCATCAACATCATCTCCGGTATCTTCTCCTCCTTCGGTTTCGGAATGAACGCGGGCGGCCCGCGCGTTCTCGTGTTCGGCTGGATCGGCGTCTCGGTGATGGTGCTCTTCATCGGTGCCGCGATGGCCGAGGTCGCCTCCGCCTATCCGACCAGCGGTGCCCTGTATTTCTCCGCCGGCAAGCTCGCCAAGCGGCACAAGGGCGCCTGGTCCTGGTACACGGGCTGGCTGAATTTCGTGGGTCAGGTGGGAGGCACGGCCGCCACCGGATACGCGGCCGCCACCTTCATCCAGGCGTACGTGGCACTCCAGTGGGACTCGTACCGGCCGACGGCCGAGCAGACGGTCCTGATCACGGCGGTGATCATCGTGCTCCAGGGTTTGGCCAATACCTACACCGTCCAGCTGGTCGCCGTGCTGAACCGGATCTCCGTGTGGTGGCTGCTGATCGGGCTCGTCGTGATCGTGGGAACACTCATCGTGATGCCCCACGAGCACCAGTCGGCCTCGTTCGTCACGCATTTCGCGAACAACACCGGTTTCCAGAACGGGATTTACGGGGGGATGCTCGGTCTGCTGGTCACGAGCTGGACCTTCACGGGCTTCGACGGCAGCTTCCACATGTCCGAGGAAACCGTGCGGGCCACGGTCAACGCGCCCAAGGGGATCACCCGTTCGATCGGCTATTCGGCGATCACCGGGCTCATCCTGATGCTCGCCCTCGTGTACAGCATTCGTGATTACGACCGGGTCGCCGGCTCCTCGGCGCCGCCCGTGCAGATCCTCATCGACGGGCTTGGCATGACCATGGCTAAGTTCATCCTGCTCATCGTGATCGGGTCCATGCTCTTCTGCGGACTGGCCAACCTGACCAGCAACACCCGGCAGATCTTCGCCTTCTCCCGGGACGGCGCGATGCCCGGCTCGCGCTGGTGGCACTCCGTCTCGCCGCGCACCCGTACCCCCGTCAAGGCCGTCTGGCTGGCGGTCGCCTGCTCGCTGGCCCTGGTCCTGCCCGGCTGGTGGTCGCACACCGCCTTCACGGCCATCGTCAGCGTCAACGTCGTCGGGCTCTTCCTCGCCTACGCCGTGCCGGTCTTCCTGCGGCTGCGGCTCGGCGACGAGTTCCAGCCCGGCCCCTGGAACCTGGGCCGGTGGAGCAAGCCCGTCGGCTGGGTGGCCGTGACCTGGATCCTCGCCAGCAGCGTGCTCTTCATGCTGCCCCAGACCTCACCGATCACCGGGGACAACTTCAACTACGCCTCGATCGCCCTGGCCGTGGTGCTGGTGGTCGCGACGGTGTGGTGGTTCGCCACGGCGCGGCGCCGCTTCCAGGGCCCCGTCAGCTACGGCCGCCCCGACGAGGTCGCCGCCATGGACCTCGTCTGATCACCCGTCCGCCCCGGTTCCGGCACCCGCCGGGGCCGGGGCGTCCCAGGTCATGCCAGTGGTCTCGACCAATATTGGTGGGCGCGGCACGGCCCGAAGTGCTGGCAGAAGTCGCCCTCCGGCGTCCATAGTTGGCGCACGACAGAGCATTGGGCCCGCCCGTCACGGACACCCCTGGGGGTTCTCCACCCATGAGCAGAGCCGAACAGCCGTCCCGCAGAATCGTTCTGGCCGCGGCGGTCGCCGCCGCGGCCGCGGTGGGGGCCGCGGGGCCCCCGGCCGCCGCGGCGGTCCGCCGCACCCGAGCGCCCGGCGGTCTCGTCGACAACCGCGCCTGGACCTCGTACAGCGACTGGCGTTCGGGCGGCGCGCGGGGCGCCCGGGCCGTTCCCGGTGTCCGCCCCGGTCTGGTGATCGGCGCCCCGGACGGCACGACGGACTACACCGACCCGCACACCGGCAGAACGGCCACCTGGGAGTACGCGACCTGGACCTCACCGGTCCACCGGCTCGCCGTTCCCGCCACGGAGGTCATCGCCTCCTGGAACGCGCACACCCCGGCCGGCAGCTGGCTCCAGGTCGAACTGACCGGCACCTACTCCGACGGTACGGACACGCCCTGGTACGTGATGGGCCGCTGGGCCTCCGGCGACCAGGACATCCGGCGCACCTCCGTGGACGGCCAGACCGACGGCCGCAGCACGATCTGGACGGACACCTTCTCCGTCGACGACGCCGCCTCGGGGCTGCGCCTCTCCTCGTACCGGCTGCGGCTGACCCTCTACCGCACCCCGGGCACCAGGATCACGCCCCTCGTGTGGCGGCTGGGGGCGATGGGTTCCGACGTCCCGGACCGCTTCACCGTCCCCGCCTCCGCCCCGGGCCTCGCCCAGGAGCTGAACGTCCCGCGCTACTCGCAGGAGATCCACGCCGGCCAGTACCCCGAGTACGACAACGGCGGCGAGGCCTGGTGCAGCCCGACCTCCTCGCAGATGATCATCGAGTACTGGGGGCGCAGGCCCACCGCCGAGCAGCTCGCCTGGGTCGACCCGGCGTACGCCGACCCGCAGGTGTGCCTCGCGGCCCGCTCCACCTACGACTACCAGTACACCGGCTGCGGCAACTGGCCCTTCAACGCGGCCTACGCGGCCACGTACAAGGACCTCCAGGGAGTGGTGACCCGGCTCGGCTCGCTGACCGACCTGGAGACGCTGATCGCCGCGGGCATCCCGGCCATAACGTCCCAGTCGTTCCTCAAGACCGAGCTGACGGGCGCGGGTTACGGCACCTCGGGCCACCTCATGACGGTCATAGGGTTCACCGCGGACGGCGACGTGATCGCCAACGATCCGGCCTCGCCCGGCGACGACGCGGTGCGCAGGGTCTACAAGCGCTCCGAGTTCGAGACCATCTGGCTGCGGACCAAGCGCTACAACGCCTCCGGGAAGGTCGTCTCCGGCACCGGCGGCGTCTGCTACCTGTACTTCCCGGCCCATCCGTCGGCCCGGCAGCGCAAGGCGCTCGCGGCGGTCGGCGTCCGCTGAGGCGGGAGCGGCTCCCGCGGTCCGCGGGAGCCGCCGCCCGTGTGTGACGAGACGCACACGGGCGCGTGCCGGGCGGAATCCGGCGGGCGCGGGGCGGCCGGCCCGCCGACGTGACCTCGGTCTCTACCGGAGACGGCGGCTCCGGTGGCAAGGTGGTCGGGTCGGCGGGGAGCCGACGCGGGCGGGGGACGCCACCGCACGACTACGTCAGCGAGATGCCATGACCGCGAGCCCCGTCACCGCCGCCCGTCTCCGTACCCGCACCGGAGGCCCGAAGGACGAAGGACCGAAGATCCTCGAACACGTCCTGGGCTGGATCCTGGTGGTGGCCGTCGCGATGCTGGTCGCGCGGCTCGGACTGCTCTGAGCGCACGCGCCGCACGGCTCGGACCCCTCCGGGCCGGCCGGCCGCACGGCCCCGGCGCACGCCCGAACCGGGACGAACGATCGCCTATCGCCCCCGGATGACGGTCGCCACGGTTCTGCCATACTGCGCATGTTCCGTCGGCAGTTGGAGACCAGGGCCGGAATTGAATAACAGTCAACAGCGTGAGGCCGAGCGCCCCCGGGCGCGGGGCACCGACCGTTCACTGGCGCGCCGCGCCGAACTCATCGCCATCGGGCGGAGGTTGTTCGCCGACACCTCGTACGACGCCCTGTCGATGGACGACATCGCGCGGCAGGCGCATGTCGCCAAGGGGCTGATCTACTACTACTTCAAGTCCAAGCGCGGCTACTACCTCGCCATCGTCGAGGACTCCGTCGCCGAGCTGGTCTCCAGGGCCGCCGACGGCCCGGAGCTCCCCGGGGCCGAGCGGGTCCACCGCACGATCGACGGCTATCTGCGCTACGCCGAGCACAACCAGGCCGCCTATCGCACGATCATCGCCGGCGGCGTGGGCTTCGACGCCGAGGTGCAGGCGATACGCGAGGGCGTGCGCGAGGCGATCGTCGCGACCATCGCCGAGGGGGCGTACGGCCGGCGCCGGGTCGGACCGCTGCCGCGCGTCGCCCTGCTCGGCTGGCTGCACAGCGTGGAGGGGGCCACCCTCGACTGGATCGACCGGCCCGCCCTGCCGCGCGACACCATGCGCGAACTGCTCGTGAAGATGCTGGGGGGTGCCCTGCGTGCCGTCGAGGAGATCGACCCCACGTGCGTGGCCCCGCCCGACGCCCGGCGGGACAACTGACCGAACGCTATGAGGACTAGACCACTCTGTCAATGGTTCGGACCAATTCCGGGGACGTGTGGGCAGGCGACCAGGGGGTGGGACGCGGCAAGGGGAGGGCGAAAGCGCCGTGGCTGGGGCGCGGCCGGGGGCGTGTCCCGCCGGTGACGGCCCGTCACCCGGCGCCGGGTGCCTCCGTTCGGGCGTACTCCCGGCGCCACGGCCCTTGTTCGCCGGGTTCCGCGGCCCGGAGCGGGAGCATCGGCGGGGCCAGGTGAGACCCGGCGGCGCCGTCCCCGGGCGGACGCTCGCCGGTGTGCCCGACCAGGGAGGAGCGCCGCCGTGCCCGATCGCGCCGCGCAGCCGGTGGACCGTCGGCTGCCCACGGACGAGGCCCGGGACCTGATCTCGCTCGTCCGAGACCTGGCCCGGCGCGAGATCGCGCCGACGGCGGCCGAGGAGGAGGACTCCGGGCACTTCCCGCGCGAGCTGTTCGGCCTGCTCTCGGAGTCCGGACTGCTCGGCCTGCCCTACGACCCCGCCCACGGCGGCGGCGGCCAGCCGTACGAGGTCTACCTCCAGGTCCTCGAAGAACTCGCCATGACCCGCCTCACCGTGGGCCTCGGCGTCAGCGTCCACACCCTGGCCTGCCACGCGCTGGCGCGGTACGGAACCGAGGAGCAGCGGACCGCGCACCTGCCCGCCATGCTCGGCGGCGGTCTGCTCGGCGCGTACTGCCTCTCCGAGCCGTCCTCGGGGTCCGACGCCGCCTCGCTGCGGACGAGGGCGGAACGGCGCGGGGACGACTGGGTCGTCACCGGCACCAAGGCCTGGACCACCCACGGCGGGGTGGCCGACTTCTACACGGTGTTCGCCCGGACCGGCGCCGAGGGCCCGCACGGCATCACGGCCTTCCTGGTTCCCGGCGACGCGGAGGGGCTGAGCGCCTCGCCGCCCGAGCGGAAGATGGGCCTGAAGGGGTCACCGACCGCGCAGGTCCACCTCGACGCGGTACGGGTCGCCGGTGACCGTCTGCTCGGCGAGGAGGGCCGGGGTTTCGAGATCGCCCTGGCGGCGCTCGACTCGGGGCGGCTCGGGATCGCGGCCTGCGCCACGGGTCTGGCCCAGGCCGCGCTGGACGAGGCCGTCGCGTACGCCACCGCGCGGCGCCAGTTCGGGCGGCGGATCGCGGACTTCCAGGGGCTTCGCTTCATGCTGGCGGACATGGCCACCCGGGTCGAGGCCGGCCGCGCGCTCTGTCTGGCCGCCGCCCGGCTGCGCGACGCGGGCCGGCCCTACTCCGGACAGGCGGCCATGGCGAAACTGCTGTGCACGGACGGGGCGATGAAGGTCGCCACCGATGCCGTCCAGATCCTGGGCGGATACGGGTACACCGCCGACTTCCCCGCCGAGCGGTACCTCCGCGAGGCGAAGGCGCTCCAGATCGTCGAGGGCACCAACCAGATCCAGCGCATGGTCATCGCACGGCACCTCGTGGGTCCCGAGGAGCGCTGAGGCCGTCGCGCGGGTCCGGGCCGGCGCCGAACTCGTCCCGCGGGTCCCGGGGCGCGCCGAACCGGGCGTCGCCGCGCGGGTCCCGGACCGGGCCGAACCGTTCCTCTCCGCGCGGTTCCGTGAGCGCGCCGCCGAACTGCACGTACCCGTACATCACCGACGGCGCCGCCAGGCGGGCCCACTCGGGGTCGTGGCGCCCCGGCAGGGTGCGGCCGCGGTCGGCCCAGGCGCGCATCAGGGCACGGTAGATGGGCGGGTCCTGAGCCGGCGGGGCCGGCGGTGGCGGCGGTACCCAGTGGACCGCCGGAGCCGGGACGAGGATCCGGCGCCGCTGCCCGGTCGAGGAAGGTGTGGCGCTCATACCGGGGCAACGGCCGGGCGGGCGGACAGGTCACCGGCCCGGGGATTCGGGCGTGTGTCCAGCACGGGACCCCTGTGTGCCGCACCGGGTCCGCCGTCTGGCCGTACGTGGACATCTGACGTACCGTCAATTGTGCCGCCGGGGGCCGTGCCCCTCCGGGCGACGTCAGCTGCCGCGCGCCCCGGGAGGCCTGCCGTGAACGACGACCGCCCCGTCCCCCTCGACGAATACCCCGTGCACCAGGTCCCGCTGTCCATGAAGCACGTCGCGAGCGGCGACCGCAACGCCTACGACCGCTGCATCTTCCACGTCCTCGACCACCGGGGCCGGGCCCTGCTCATCGTCGGTCTCGGCGTCTATCCGAACGTCGGGGTGACCGACGCGTTCGCCACGCTGCGGCTCGGCGACGCGCTGCACGCCGTCCGGGCCTCCGACGCCCTCGGCGACGACCGGACGAACCTGGCCGTGGGGCCCCTGCGGATCACCGTCGAGGAACCGCTGCGCCGGCTGCGGCTGCGCTGCGACGACGATTCCCTGGCCTACGACCTCACCTGGACCGCCGACTTCCCGGCCCTCTGGGAGCCGCACCACGTCCAGCGCCGCGGCGGCCGGCTCACCCTGGAGGGCCGCCGTTTCGTGCAGGCGGGCGGCGTCGAGGGCGTCATCCGGGTCGGGGGCGACGAGATGGCCGTGGACCCGGCGGAGTGGACCGGAACCCGGGACCGCAGCTGGGGCGTGCGCCCCATCCCCGGGGAGGAGGGCGGCCGGCTCGCCGCGGAGAACCCGACCGAGGGATTCCACTGGATCTGGTGCCCGGTCCGCTTCGAGGACCGGTTCCTGATGGTCGTCGTCCAGGAGGACGCCGACGGGTACCGCACGCTCGGCGACGCCATGCTCGTGCGCGAAGGCGAGCGGGATCTCCAGCTCGGCTGGCCCCAGGCCGACATCACCTACCGCCCCGGCACCCGCCACCCCGAGTCGGCCGTCGTCCACCTGACCCGCTCCGCGGACCGCAAACCGCTGGAGCTGGGTGTGGAGGTACTGGCCTCGTCCCCGCTCGCGGTCGGCGCGGGCTATCCGCCGGCCGACGACTGGCAGCACGGCACCTGGCGCGGCCGCGGCTGGAGGGACCACCGGGTGTACGACCTCTCGGACCCGGCCGCGCACCCCCTCGCCCGCTACGGGGTGACCGACCACTCCGCTCGCTTCACCCTCGACGGGCGGGTCGGACACGGGATCTTCGAGCACGGCTCGTTCGGCCGCCACGATCCGAGCGGCTTCACCGGGTTCGACTCGGTCGCGCCCTGAGAGGAGTAGGCCAGATGGCCACGGCACCCCGGCCCCGTACGACCACCCGTGACCCCGAGGAGCTCACGCGCCGGCTGAGCGCCTGGCTCGGCACCCGCCTGCCGGGCGCGGAAGCGGTGAACGTGAGCGTCCCCGAGTCCAACGGCCTGTCCAGCGAGACCCTGCTGTTCGACCTCGAACACCCCGAACCACCGCTGAGGGGCTGCGCGTTGAGGCTCGCGGCGGACCCGGGCGCGTACACCGTGTTCCCCGTCTACGACATGGTCCGGCAGTACCGGACCATGCGTCTGGTCCGCGAGCGCGGCGGTCTGCCGGTGCCGCGCGTGCTGTGGCTGGAGGAGGACCCCGGACCGCTCGGGGCGCCGTTCTTCGTGATGGAACGCGTCACCGGGCGCGTGCCTCCCGACGTCATGCCCTACACGTACGAGGGCAATTGGCTGCACGCGGCGAGCGATCGGGACCGCGAGCACCTGGAGGCGGCCTCGATCGCGCTGCTCGCCCGCCTCCACGACCGAGTACCCCTGAAGGAGGCGGACTTCCTCGCTCTGCCCGGGGACGGCAGCCCGCTCCGCCGCCATGTCACGGCCCAACGCGCCTACTACGCCTGGGTGATCGAGGGCCTGTCGCCGTCCCCGCTCATAGAGAGCGCCTTCGACCGGCTGGAGGCGCTGTGGCCGCGCGACGAGGGCGAGGCGGTGCTCAACTGGGGCGACGCGCGCATCGGGAACGTCGTCTACGACGGCTTCGACCCCGTCGCGGTGCTCGACTGGGAGATGGCGGCACCGGCCCCGCGCGAGGTCGACCTCGGCTGGACCGTCTACCTGCACCGCTTCTTCCAGGACCTGACCGAGGGATTCGGGCAGAGCGGGCTGCCCGGCTTCCTGCGCCGCGACCGGGTCGAGGCCCGGTACGCGGCACTCACCGGCCACACACCCCGCGACATGGACTTCTACACGCTGTACGCCGCCCTGCGGCACGCGATCGTCATGCTGCGCATCGCCTACCGCCAGGCGTACTTCGGCGAGGTGAGCGTCCCCCCGGACCCGGACACACTGATCCTGCACCACGGCAGCCTGCGGGCCATGGTGCAGGGCAGCTACTGGGACGAAGCGGGCCGTACCCGTTGAAGGCGTCGAACCGTCAGGCCGCGCGCCGCAGTTCGGAGACCCGCATGGGGACCGAGCCCGGTCCGCCCACGTGGGAGAACGGCTGCGTACGCCAGTTCAGCCCCTGAGGGAGCGTCAGCAGGAGAGCGGTGTCCTGCTGCTGGGGCTCCTCGATGTCGTCCGCGGAGGGCGCCTCGGCGGCCGCACGGCCCGTGCCCGAACAGACGGTGAGCCCGAACGGGTTCCACGGGGAGGCGCACAGGGCGTGCTCCGGCAGGAACTCCTCGTCGGCGAGCAGCGCGATGGGCTGCGCGCAGTCCGGGCAGATCACCCGGTACATCTCGAACGTGTCGTACGCGTCGAACTCGTCGCCTTCGAGGGCGTCGGATTCGACGCCCTCCGGCTCGGGTTCGAGAACGGCCTGCTGCCGCTTGGGCGCGGTACGACCAGGACGCTTAAGACTCTGCATGGGATTCTCCCCCTCGGGTGGGCCGACAAGGCGCTGCGACCTCGACCACAGCAAGCACTTCCCGTCCCGTCTCCGCGGTAATCACGCGAAGTTCGCGGACTCGGTTGCATTCATGTGTCCTTCGTCACATGCCGCCCGCAGGTGCCCCGCCTGGCGGAAAACCGACGGCCGAAGGACGGGCCACCGGGACAGGGCCACATCACAAAGCGGTTATGACCTGCACCGCTGAGGTATCCCGGGGTGTCGGGCGCCCTGTAGGTTCTTGCGCCATGGAGGAGCTGGACCGACAGATCGTGCAGCTGCTCGTCGCAGACGGGCGGATGAGTTACACCGACCTGGGCAAGGCCACGGGCCTGTCCACGTCCGCCGTGCACCAGCGGGTGCGCCGCCTCGAACAGCGCGGCGTCATCCGGGGCTACGCCGCGGTCGTGGACCCGGAGGCCGTCGGGCTGCCCCTGACCGCCTTCATCTCGGTGAAACCGTTCGACCCGAGCGCCCCCGACGACATCGCCGAACGCCTCGCCGGCGTACCGGAGATCGAGGCCTGCCACAGCGTCGCGGGCGACGAGAACTACATCCTCAAGGTGCGGGTCTCGACCCCGCACGAACTGGAGGAGCTCCTCGGCAGGCTGCGCGCGCTCGCGGGTGTGTCGACGCGCACCACGGTCGTCCTGTCGACGCCCTACGAATCCCGTCCTCCCCGCATCTGAGGAGTTCGCCGCGCGGCCGAGGGGCTCGCCCCGCGTCCGAGCGGTTCGCCCCGCGCCTGCGGAGTTCGCTGCGGCGAACCCGCCGGGACACCGGCCCGCCGCCGGGCGGACGGAGCCGGCCGCCGCGCCGTGCCGGACACCCGGGCGACCGCCGGCCGCGGGCAGGCGCGAGACTGTTCCCATGAGTGAGAGCACCGCCCCGTCGGACACCGTGCTGCTGCGCGGTGGAGAAGTCCACAGCCCCGCCGATCCCTTCGCCACCGCCATGGTGGTGGAACGCGGCCAGATCGCCTGGGTCGGCTCGGAAGGCGCCGCCGACGCCTTCGCCGACGGCGTCGACGAGGTCGTCGACCTCGAAGGCGCCCTCGTCACCCCGGCGTTCACCGACGCGCACGTGCACACCACCGCCACCGGCCTCGCGCTCACCGGCCTCGACCTGTCCGGCGCGCCGGCCCTGGAGGCCGCCCTCGCCCTCGTCCGCGACTTCGCCGCCGCCCGCCCCGGCGACCGGGTCCTCCTCGGCCACGGCTGGGACGCGGCCCGCTGGCCCGGCGGCCGGCCCCCGGCCCGCGCGGAGCTCGACGCCGCCACCGGCGGACGCCCGCTCTACCTCTCCCGCATCGACGTGCATTCCGCCGTGGCCACCAGCGCGCTCCTCGACCTGGTCCCCGGTGTCACCGCGCTCGCCGGGTACGCGGCCGACGGCCCCCTGACCCGCGACGCCCACCACGCCGTGCGCGCCGCCGCCCTCGGCGCCGTCGGCGCGGAGCAGCGCACCGGGGCGCAGCGCGCCGCGCTCGCCCACGCCGCCTCGCTCGGCATCGGCTCCGTCCACGAGTGCGCGGGCCCCGAGATCTCCTCCGAGGACGACTTCACCGGCCTGCTGCGGCTCGCCGCCGAGGAGCCCGGACCGCGGGTGGTGGGCTACTGGGCCGACCGCGACGTCGAGAAGGCGCGGGCCCTCGGCGCGGCCGGCGCGGCCGGCGACCTGTTCGTCGACGGCTCCCTCGGCTCGCACACCGCCTGTCTGCACGAGCCGTACCTGGACGCGGACCACACGGGAATCGTCCACCTCGACGCGGCCGCGGTCGCCGAGCACGTGGTGGCCTGCACCGAGGCGGGCCTCCAGGCGGGCTTCCACGCCATCGGGGACGCCGCGGTGGCCTCCGTGGTCGCCGGAGTCCGCGCCGCCGCGGAGAAGGTCGGCCTGGCCCGCGTGCGCGCCGCCCGGCACCGCGTCGAGCACGCCGAGATGCTCACCCCCGAGACCGTCGCGGGTTTCGCCGAGCTCGGCCTCACCGCCTCCGTGCAGCCCGCCTTCGACGCGCTGTGGGGCGGCGAGGACGGCATGTACGCCCAGCGGCTCGGCACCGCCCGGGCCAGGACGCTCAACCCGTTCGCGGCGCTGCTGCGCGCCGGTGTGCCGCTGGCCTTCGGGTCCGACAGCCCGGTGACCCCGCTCGACCCGTGGGGCACCGTGCGCGCGGCGGCCTTCCACCGCACGCCTGAGCACCGGGTGTCCGTACGGGCCGCCTTCACCGCCCACACCCGGGGCGGCTGGCGGGCGGTCGGACGCGACGACGCGGGCGTCCTGGTGCCGGGCGCGCCCGCGGACTACGCGGTGTGGCGTACCGGGCGGCTCGTCGTCCAGGCCCCCGACGACCGGGTCGCCCGCTGGTCCACCGACCCTCGCTCCGGCACTCCCGGGCTCCCGGACCTGACTCCCGGCGGTGACCTGCCCGTCTGTCTGCGCACGGTGGTCGGCGGGCGCACGGTATTCGTACGGCCTAACGAGTGATGTACCGGGGTGCCGGGCGCTCTTGCGGGGTCCGGCACCCCGACGTTCCACCTGCGCATCCTCGGCTCTGACCTGGGCTTTGTCGGTAAAGCCGCAGATCAAGCCAGTGTTGACAGCCTGCCGCAGGGGGCGGGTAGGTTCGGCCCGTCCACCACCGGACGGCCGACCGGGGAACTTCCGACGGCCTCGCGGCGCCGCTGGGTCAGGGGTGGTGCGCCGCACCGGCGCACCGGCCACTGGGAGCCAGGCCCAGCACCGGCGCCACGAGGCGAGGGAACGTTCCGACACGTCGGCAGGTGCGACCCGGGTGGGGCCCGGACGTTCAGTAGACAACGGCTTTCGGTCGACCCGCAGCCAGCGGGTCCCAGGTCGGCCCGAAGGGCGCCGGGCCCCGATCCGCAGCACTCCGCGGGACGCGATTTCCGGTCCGGAGCGTCCGCTCTTACCCGTCTCATGGCGAATCGACACCCCCATAGGGCCGCTGCGACGCAGGAGCGCAGGCTGGGCGCACTATGGTGGAGCCCTGCGTACGGATACGAAGGGGCAGCAGTGAACGACGGCGACGGGACCCTCGCGGCGGAAGCCCAGGGGAGGCGGTTCGGCCCGCTCGGCACGGCCTTGGTGATCATTCCGACCTACAACGAGGCGGAGAACATCAAGAAGATCGTCGGCCGGGTGCGAGCAGCCGTGCCCGAGGCGCACGTGCTGGTGGCGGACGACAACAGCCCCGACGGCACGGGCAAGCTCGCCGACGAGCTGGCCGCGGACGACGAGAACGTCCAGGTTCTCCACCGCAAGGGCAAGGAAGGCCTCGGCGCCGCCTACCTCGCGGGGTTCCGCTGGGGTCTGGAGCACGGCTACGGCGTCCTCATCGAGATGGACGCCGACGGTTCGCACCAGCCGGAGGAGCTTCCCCGCCTGCTGACCGCGCTCAAGGGCGCGGACCTCGTCCTCGGCTCGCGCTGGGTCCCGGGCGGCCGCGTGGTGAACTGGCCCAAGTCCCGCGAGTTCATCTCGCGCGGCGGCAGCCTCTACTCCCGCGTCCTGCTCGACGTGCCGATCCGGGACGTGACGGGCGGCTACCGCGCCTTCCGCCGCGAGACCCTCGAAGGCCTCGGCCTCGGTGAGGTCGCCTCGCAGGGCTACTGCTTCCAGGTCGACCTCGCCCGCCGTGCGGTGAAGGCCGGCTATCACGTCGTCGAGGTCCCGATCACCTTCGTGGAACGCGAACTGGGCGACTCCAAGATGAGCCGCGACATCCTCGTGGAGGCGCTGTGGCGCGTCACCACCTGGGGAGTGGGCGAGCGCGTCGGCAGGATCACGGCCCGCCGCAAGCGGCCCTGACCCGCTCCGGCACCTCCGCCGCCGTACGAGGCGTACTCGCCGGTCCGTCCGGCCTGGGTCCGGCCGTCATCCGCCCCGGACCGGGACCGTGACCGGGCCGTCCCTGCCCGGTCCGGTGAGCCGACCCACCGGGCGGGTCCTGCTCGGTCCGGTGAGCCCGTCCGAGGCCCCGAGTCCGGGGCGCGGGTCCGGGTCCGGTTGCCTCTGGGGACCCGCGGTGTGAGCGTCCGCTTATCCCGATCTGAGGCGCGCCCAGGCACACTGGGAGCATGACGACTGGCGTTTCGACCCCCACCCGCCCGCAGCGCTCGCGGCTGCGCACCTTCCTGCCGCTCGGCGTCGCGGTGTGGCTGGTGCTGGAGATCTGGCTGCTGACGCTCGTCGCGCACGCCACGAGCGGCTTCGCGGTGTTCCTGCTGCTCGTCGCCGGGTTCGTCCTCGGCTCCGTGGTCATCAAGCGGGCCGGCCGCCGTGCCTTCCGCAACCTCAACCAGACGTTCCAGCAGGCGCAGAGCGGTGTCATGCCCACGAGCGGCGGGAGCAGCCGGGGCAACGGCCTGACGATGCTCGGCGGTCTGCTCCTGATGATCCCGGGGCTGATCTCCGACGCGATCGGTCTGCTCCTGCTGATTCCCCCGGTCCAGAAGCTGGTCAGCCGCTCCGCGCAGGGCGCCTTCGAGCGCAGGGTGCGGCTCGCGACCCCCGGTTCCGTCGGCGACGCCCTCCAGCAGGCCCGTATCCACCGTCCCGACGGCAAGGTGGTCCAGGGCGAGGTCATCAGGGACGACGCGCCCGGCGAGCCCGGCGGCCCCTATCCGCCCCTGAACCGCTAGCGGGCGTCTGCACCGTCACCACTCCGCCGGGATCCCGGACCGCCGTGACGCGGTCCGGGACCCCGGCGGTCGTCGTGTCCCGAGTCCACCGGCACACGGCCGTCACCGGGGTCCACCGGAACGCGGCCGCCCTGGTGCACCGGGAGGCGGCACTCACGCGGGTCCACCGGCACACGGCCGTCACCCGGGTGGTCCACCGGAACGCACGAGACCGCGGGCCCCGTACCTGAAGTACGGTGCCCGCGGTCTCGGCGTGCGGTGTATGCCGCTCGACCCTCGAAGGGGTCAGGCGGACTTGCGGCTGTCCCGCGGATGCACCGCGATGTTCATCGCGCCGGAGCGAAGAACGGCCAGACGCTCCTCGAGGACCTCTTCGAGCTCCTCGCGAGTGCGCCGCTCCATCAGCATGTCCCAGTGCGTGCGCGCGGGCTTCGCCTTCTTCTCCTCAGGGCCGTCGCCGTCGACGAGAAGTGCCTGGGCCCCGCAGACCTTGCACTCCCACTCCGGCGGAATTTCGGCCTCCACCGAGAAGGGCATCTCAAACCGGTGCCCCTTCTCGCATGCGTACTCCACGGCCTGGCGCGGGGCCAGGTCGATGCCGCGGTCCGTCTCATAGCTGGTCACTACGAGGCGTGTGCCGCGAAGAGCTCGCTCACTCATGAATCGTGCCTCCCGGGCTTGTCGCCCACAGGACAGGTGTCGCTGTCGTCGTCATCCGGTCAACGTCCGGTCGGCGGTAAAGATTCCCGTTGTGGGTCATGCGTCGCCGTCGTAGCCGCCCCTTGTTGTACCCACCGTCGCCCGCTTTGTCACATCTGGCATCAGATGTCACCCAACGCTTCCGTATCATTGACGCGCAGTAACGGTACGGCAGGCAGGCCAAACGCGTACACTACCGCTCTTTGGCCCCGGACGCTAAATCATCTCGGGTACGGGATTGCCCGCGTCCCGCACGGCCTGCCGCACCGGGACGCGCGCGAGCAGGACGAAGCCGATGACGAAGAAGACCACGAGCGAGATGATCGCGTCCCGGTAGCTTCCCGTCAGCTGGAACGTCAGCCCGAACAGCAGCGGTCCCAGCCAGCTCATCCCGCGGTCGCTCATCTCGTACGCGGAGAAGTACTCGGCCTCCTTGCCGCTCGGCACGAGGTGCGAGAACAGCGAGCGCGACAGCGCCTGGCTGCCGCCGAGGACCAGTCCGATGCAGGACGCCAGGACGAAGAACCACACCGGCGCGCCCGCGGGCAGGAAGTACCCGGCGCCGAGTGTGAGCGTCCACGCGACGAGTGAGCCGAGAATGGTGCGTTTGGCGCCGTACGTACGAGCCAACCGGCCCATGCCCAGTGCGCCGCCGACCGCGAGCACCTGGACCAGGAGTACGGCCGTGATCAGGGTCGACTGGCTGAGGCCCAGTTCCTCGGAGCCGTAGACCGAGGCCTGCGAGATGACCGTCTGGATGCCGTCGTTGTAGATGAGGTAGGCGAGCAGGAAGGAAAGGGTGAGGGGCTGGCGGCGCATGTCCCGCACCGTGGCGGCCAGCTGCCGCCATCCGTGCGCGGACGTCCCGGCGGAGGCGGAGGGCGACCGGCGTTCGCGCAGCCGCTTCAGCGGTACGAGCGTGAAGGCGCCCCACCAGACACCGGCCGAGGCCAGACAGATGCGCACGGCCGTCGACTCGGAGACGCCGAAGCTGTCATGGGCCGTGAACAGGACCAGGTTCGCCACCAGGACCAGCGAGCCCGCCGCGTATCCGAACGCCCAGCCCCGGGAGGAGACGGCGTCGCGCTCCTCGGGCGGGGCGATCTGCGGCAGGTAGGAGTTGTACAGGACCATCGAGACGGCCAGCGAGGCGTTCGCGACGATCAGCAGCAGCCCGCCGAGCAGATAGCGGTCGCCGTCCAGGAAGAACATGCCGGTGGTGGCCGCGGCGCCGAGATAGGCCGCGGCCGCGAGCAGCGGCTTCTTGCGGCCCGTGCGGTCGGCGGCCGCGCCCGCCATCGGCATCACGACGATCGACAGGATGACCGAGGCGGAGACCGCGTACGCGAAGAAGGAACCGGCGCGGACCGGAATCCCCAGCGGATGGACGAACCCGTCCGCGTCCGCCGCGTGCTTGGCCACCGCCGTCAGATAGGGGCCGAGGAACACGGTGAGCACGCTCGTCGAATAGACGGAGCAGGCCCAGTCGTAGAAGTACCAGCCGCGCTGTTCCCGCCGGCGCTCCGCGGCCTCGTCGGCCGCCTCCGCCCGCACGGTGTCCGTGCTCACCCGTGCCCTCGTTTCCCCGTGAACGGACCGCGCGAGGAGGCTCAGAACCAGGTGCCCCGGTCTTCCAGGACCTTGCGCAGCGTGTCGATGTGATCGGTCATGATGCCATCGACTCCCAGGTCCAGGAGCCGGTGCATGCGTTCCGATTCGTTCACGGTCCACACGTGCACCTGGAGCCCGCGCGCGTGGGCGGCCCGTACGAAGCGGCGGTCGACCACCGGGACACCCGACTGCGTCTCGGGAACCTGGGCCGCGACCGCGGAGCGGCGGACCGCCGCCGGCACGCCCCAGGAGCGGAGCCGCAGGTTGAGCACCCCGCGGGTGCCGAACGAGGTCGCGAGGCGCGGTCCGGCGAGATGCTGGGCCCGGGTCACGCGCGCCTCGGAGAACGAGCCGACGCAGATCCGGTCCCAGGTGTCGGTGCGCTCGATCAGATCCAGCAGCGGCAGCAGGGCGGGCTCGGCCTTCACGTCGATGTTCCAGCGCACGTCGGGGAGCTCCTCCAGCAGCTCCTCGAAGAGCGGGACGGGCTCCTTGCCCGCCACGCGCGCCTGGCGCACGTCCTCCCAGGGGAGGTCCGCGATCCGGCCCGCGCCGTCGGTCACCCGGTCCAGGGTCGTGTCGTGGAAGGCGACGAGCCTGTCGTCCGCCGTGGCGTGCACGTCGGTCTCGATGTAGCGGTATCCGGCGTCGGCCGCCCGCCGGAACTGGGCCAGGGTGTTCTCCAGGCCGTCCGCCGACCCGCCGCGGTGCGCGAAGGGGATCGGGCCGGGGTGGTCCAGGTAGGGATGAAGGGTGCGCGTGCTCACCCGGGCAGTATGGCGTGCTCGGGTTGACCCGGGGCGACAACGGCGCTGACGGCCGGTGCCGGACGGGCGGCGAACACCCGCAGGAAGAGCTGGGCCAGGGGGCCGATGGCCACGGCGTAGAGCACCGTGCCGATCCCGACCGTGCCGCCGAGCGCGAAGCCGGTGACGACGACGGCCACTTCGAGGACGGTGCGCACGAGCCGGACCGAGCGGCCCGTACGCCGGTGCAGTCCGGTCATCAGACCGTCGCGGGGCCCCGGGCCGAAGCTGGCCGAGATGTACAGGCCGGTGGCCATGCCGTTCAGCACCACACCCGCCACCAGCAGCGGAATCCGCACGGCCAGGGAGTGGACGTCCGGGACCAGCGCGAGCGTGCCGTCCATCGCCAGACCGACCGCGAAGACGTTGGAGACGGTCCCGAGGCCGGGCCGCTGGCGCAGCGGGATCCACAGGAGCAGCACCGCGGCCCCCACGATGATCGACACCACGCCGATCGTCAGGCCGGTCAGCTCGGCGAGACCCTGGTGCAGTACGTTCCACGGTTCGAGACCGAGGCCCGCCTCCACGAGCAGGGCCGAGCTGGCGCCATACAGGGCGAGGCCCACGTAGAGCTGGACGAGACGGCGGGGGAGCCGCCCGGATCCGGGAGTCCCGGCGGGTGAGGACTCGGAGCGTGTGGACACGGGATGCCCCTCAGTGGTGGTAGTGGCCTGGCGCATGACACTCTGTGGCTTGAGAAGTGGCTTCATCCATGGCCAATTCGGGGAAGGTGGACTGGAATCATGGCGCAGTGGACTTCGGCGGTGGGGGCCGCCCAGCTGGCCCGGCTCCTCAACTCCCAGCAGGAGCGGCCCGCGGGACCGGGGACCCGGCGTCCGCCCGCGTACCGCGCGCTCGCCGACGGGGTGCGGCTGCTCGTGCTGGAAGGCCGGGTTCCGGTCGCCGCCCGGCTGCCCGCGGAGCGGGAACTGGCCCTGGCCCTGTCGGTCAGCCGTACGACCGTCGCGGCGGCCTACGAGGCGCTGCGCGCGGAGGGCTTCCTGGAGTCGCGCCGCGGGGCGGGCAGCTGGACCGCCGTCCCGGCCGGGAATCCACTGCCCGCACGCGGTCTCGAACCGCTGCCGCCCGAGACCCTCGGCTCGATGATCGACCTCGGCTGCGCCGCGCTGCCCGCGCCCGAGCCATGGCTGACCCGCGCCGTCCAGGGCGCCCTGGAGGAGTTGCCGCCGTACGCGCACACGCACGGCGACTATCCCGCCGGGCTGCCCGCGCTGCGCGCCATGCTCGCCGAGCGGTACACCGCGCGCGGGATCCCGACCATGCCCGAGCAGATCATGGTGACCACCGGCGCGATGGGCGCGATCGACGCGATCTGCCATCTCTTCGCGGGCCGCGGCGAGCGCATCGCCGTCGAGTCCCCCTCCTACGCCAACATCCTTCAGCTGATGCGGGAGGCCGGTGCCCGGCTGGTGCCCGTCGCGATGGCCGAGGGCCTGGCCGGCTGGGACATGGACCGCTGGCGCCAGGTCCTGCGCGACGCCGCGCCCCGCCTCGCGTACGTCGTCGCCGACTTCCACAATCCCACCGGCGCGCTCGCCGACGAGGACCAGCGGCGCGGGCTCGTGGACGCGGCGCGCTCGGCCGGAACGGTCCTCGTCGTCGACGAGACGATGAGCGAGCTCCATCTGGACGAGGGGCTGGAGATGCCGCGCCCCGTGTGCGCCTTCGACCCGGCCGGCTCGACCGTGATCACCGTGGGCTCGGCGAGCAAGGCCTTCTGGGCGGGCATGCGGATCGGCTGGGTGCGGGCCGCTCCCGACGTCATCCGCAGCCTGGTCGCCGCGCGCGCCTACGCCGACCTCGGCACGCCCGTGCTCGAACAGCTCGCGGTCAACTGGCTGCTCAGCACGGGCGGCTGGGAGCAGGCCGTCGACATCCGGCGCGACCAGGCGCGGGAGAACCGCGACGCCCTCGTGGCGGCCCTGCGCCGGGAGCTGCCCCGCTGGGAGTTCTCCGTGCCGCGCGGCGGTCTGACGCTGTGGGTGCGCACGGGCGGTCTGTCCGGGTCGCGGCTGGCCGAGGTCGGCGAGCGCGTGGGCGTACGGGTGCCCTCGGGGCCCCGGTTCGGGGTGGACGGCGCCTTCGAGGGCTATGTGCGGCTGCCGTTCACGGTGGGCGGCGCGGTGGCGGACGAGGCGGCGACCCGACTGGCCGCCGCCGCCCGGCTGGTGGAGACGGGCGTCAGCGCGGCGGACGAGAGCCCCCGGACGTTCGTGGCCTAGCCGCCCGGCCGATCCGAGTCCCTTCCGGTCAGGGCTTCCCCGGGAAGGGCGGCATCTCCGCTCGGGCCGCCCCGGGAGGGGTGGCATCGGTACGAGGCGGGCGGGCCCGGGAGTCGTGGGATCGGCACCCGGGACCGCTCGGGAACGGTGGATCGGCGCCGGGAACCCCCGGGACGACGGACCCGGTGACGGCGAACGGGCCGGGAACCCGCTGAGGGTTTCCGGCCCGGTCCGTCGCGTCGAGCGGCCCTTCGGGGAGGGGCGGTGTCCCTATCCCTCGGCCACCGCGGCCCCGGCGATCCCGGCGACCTCGGAGGGCGCCTGCCCGACCGCGTCGCCCGGGGTCGTCCGCTCCGGCAGCAGGTCGAGGACCGCCCGCCGCTGGCTCTCGCTCGTGGCGTCGTCGTACGGGTCCGGTGTGGCCGGGACCTGGAGGCGCAGGACGGGCCCGGTGCCCAGGCGGGCGTAGCCGCGGCCGGGCGGCACGTCCCGGGTCGGAGTGGTGTGCGGGGGAGCGCCCAGGACCGCTTCGAGCTGGGCGTCCGGCACGGCACCGAGCACCACGCGCGCGCGGGTGTGCTGGTGGACGGCCTCACCGAGGGAGTCGAGGCTCTCGGCGTGCTCGGCGACCACGACCGTGACGCCCGCCGGGCGGCCGTGTCGCAGCGGGGTCTGGAGCAGCGACATCGGGTCCTCGCGCCCGTCGGCGGCGGCCAGATGACCGAGCGCGCTCGGCCGGTCCACCAGGATCCACAGCGGGTTCCTGATGTCCTCGGGGGCGGGGTGCCCGGCCTGACGGGCCCGGTTCGCGGCGATCAGCCGCCGCTCGGTCTCGTGCGCCGCCCACTCCAGACTGGCGAGCGCCCCGCCCGTCGAGCACTCGACGGCCAGGACGCCCTCGCGCCCGGTCAGGCACGCGTACTCGCCGGTGCCTCCGCCGTCCACGACGACGACATCGCCGTACTGGAGGGCCTGCAGGGCGATCGAGCGCAGCAGGGTGGTGGTGCCGGAGCCCGGTTCGCCCGTGATCAGCAGATGCGGTTCGGTGGAGCGGGCGCCCGTGCGCCAGACGACCGGAGGGACGTCCCGCCGCTCCTCGCCGTGGGTCAGCGGGAGCGTGCGCCGGACGTCACCCGGATCGGTGAATCCGAGGACCGTCTCGCCGGGCGCGGTGACGAAGCGCTGGGCGGCGATGTCGGTCGGCAGGGGCGGCAGGACCGTGACGGTGAGTTCGTTGCCCTCCTCGTCCCAGTCGAAGTGGTACTCACGGCCGCGGCCCGACTTGGCGTGCAGCAGCTGCTCGATGCGCGCGCGGGAGTCCGCCTCGCCGTCCGTGAAGTACGCCGGGTAGTGGACGAGCAGCCGGGAGATCCGTCCGTCGTCGTCGAACTCGTACGAGGCGAACGCCTTCTCCCAGTCGCCGCCGTGGGCGTACAGGGGAGCGGGGTCGTCGGCCGCGGAGAAGTAGGGGACGAGCGCCTCGTAGAGGGACTGGAGGCGTCCGGTCTGTGCCTCGTCCGGGCCGGTCGCGGGCGGTGGGGTGCGCTCGCGACCGGTCCAGGCCGCCGCCGCCATCAGGGTGATGACGGCGAGCAGCGGTCCGTACGGCACCAGAGCCACGATCAGGACGACCGAGGCCACCAGGAACAGCAGCGGTCCGCGCCGGTCCTTGGGGGTGGCGGCCCACTTGCGCCGTCCGGCCGCTGCCAGCCGGCGCAGTCCACGGGTGACCGTGATCAGTGGATGGAGGACATCGGTGGCGCTGTCGGCTGCCGTCCGGGCCAGCTCCCGGCTCTTGGCGATCTGTGCGGTGCCGTTGCTGAGGATGCGGGGGAGAGGGCGCCGTGCCACTGCTGTCTCCTGTTAGGTGCGTACGAGGTGGGGGACGTCGTCAGAACTTGATCCCGCCGAGGAGGCCCGCCAGGCTCTCCCCGCCGGCCTTGATGCTCGGCGCGATGGCCGTGCTCGCGAGGTAGAAGCCGAAGAGCGCGGCCACCAGGGCGTGCGACGCCTTCAGCCCGTCCTTCTTGAAGAAGAGGAAGACGATGATGCCGAGAAGGACGACGCCTGACATGGACAGAATCATTTGAGCTCTCCTGGTTCGTGGGGACGGTCACCATGAGTTGTCCCAGGATCACAGCATGTATCCATACGATAAAAGGTGCAAGCGGGTGAAAAACGGCTGATTTCACTCGTGCGACGGAGCCGTCTTGACCCGTCTGAGCTGCCCTGTTGCACCCGATGCGCACTTTGTGATCTTTGCCGCGGAGGATGCCTGTCATGTGCCGCCGGAGCCAGTACGCTGTCGATTCACCCGAACGGTTGCAGTGAGAGGCGGTCCGGCAGATGAGCGAAGCCCCCGACCCCGAGGTCGTGGAGCTCGCGACCAAGATCTTCGATCTGGCGCGACGCGGCGAGACGGAGGCGCTCGTGGCGTACGTGGACGCGGGTGTTCCGGCCGACCTCACCAACGACCGCGGCGACTCGCTCGTGATGCTCGCCGCCTACCACGGTCACGCCGAGGCGGTCCGCGCCCTGCTGGACCGCGGGGCCGAGGCCGACCGGATCAACGACCGGGGCCAGACCCCCCTCGCCGGGGCCGTCTTCAAGGGCGAGGAAGCCGTCATCCGGGTCCTTCTGAAGGCAGGTGCCGATCCGGGGGCGGGCACCCCGTCGGCCGTGGACACCGCCCGCATGTTTGCCAAGACCGACCTGCTCGAATTGTTCGGCACGTCATGAATCGAACGCTCTGACCAGGCGAAACGCAGGAAAAAAGGGAGGCGGAACGGGGCCGCCGGAAATACGGTCGCGGCAGGAAGAACGACCGGGTCATCATGACGACGTGATTCACGGACGCGATGGCTGGGCAGAAGTTGCCGCACCGCGCGGGCCGTGACTCGGCCCGCATGGGCCACCTACGAGAGGCAGAGGAAGATGGTCTACAGCAAGCAAGAGACGGCGGGCGCCCCGACGTGTTGTCACGCGGCCAGGTAATGCAGGATCCCGGTTGCGTCGACGCTTGATGTGAGGCTGTTTCCCATGTTCGATCCGGTCATAGCGCCCAGCGGTACCCTGCTCGGCCTGCTCCAGAGGGGCCGCGGCGACGGCACGCTGCACGCGCTCACCGCACCGCGGGCCGAGGCGCTCGCGGCACTGAACCACTGTGTCCTCAGGGACCCCCGCCACGACTGGCAGGTGGAGAACCGCTCCCTGTACTACGCCCGTCTCTACCTCGATCTGAGCGGCGAGCTCGACGAGATCGAGCGGCACCTCTTCGACGCCGAGGACATCCTCGACGACTGCGAGTCACGCACGGGACTCGCCCTCGCCGTCCTCGGGCACCTCGCCTCCTACGGCAGGCGGGACGCGCTCGAACTGCTGCGCAGGTACGCCGCGGCCGGCTCCAACTGGGCCTGGGCCCTGGACGAACTGGCCCTGCGCGACGACGACGCGGGCCTGCGCGCCCTCGCCGTCCCCGTGCTCGCCCGGTTCCCGGCCGACCCCGAGGGCGAGGCCGCCCTCGCCGCCGCCGTGCGCGACGCCTTCGAGCCACGGCCCTGGCGGCTGTGGGCCGACGACGCCCGCACGTCCGTCGCCACCCGGGTGCGCACCGCCCAGGAGGCCGGTTCCTTCGACCGCTGGCAACGCCAGATGCGGCCCTCGGGACCCCGCCCGGGGTGGAGCGTCGGCGCCGTCTTCGAATGGGCCCAGCAGGGCATCGAACGCGGAGCCGCCCTGCACGTCCCGGCCGCCCGCTGCCTGACCGCCGTCGCAGGGCCCGACGACCGGCCCGAGATCGTCGAGGCCGCACGCCACGGCGCGGAGGGCGCGCGCTGCACCGCCCTGCGCTATCTCGCCGACGGCAACGACCCGGACGCCCTCGACCTGATCGAGGCGGCCGTCGCGGACGGCTCGACAGCCGTCTCCGAGGCCGCCGTCGACGCCTTCGAACGGATGCGGAGCGTCGCCGCCGTCGACCGGGCCCGCGGCTGGGCCCACCGGCCCGACGCCCTCGGCGCCGCCGCCGGCCGCGTCCTCGCCTGCCGGGGCGGAGCACACGACCGCGATCTCGTCCTGGCCGCCCTGCGCGAGGCGGTACGGGGCGAGGGCCCCGACGCGCCGACCCTGTGGACCCTCGTCGACGGCACCGGACGGCTCGGCATCGCCTGTGCCGCACCCGTGCTGCGGCACATCTACCGGGAGACCGCGTCCTCGCACCTGCGCCAGCGCGCCGCCCGCGCCCTGGCCGCCACCGATCCCTCCTTCCCCGCGGGCTTCGCCGTCGAATGCCTCTGGGACTGCGAGGAGACCACCCGGGAGACCGCCGCCCGGCACGCCGAGACCGGTGACGCGCGCGTGGTGGACCAACTGCGCCGGCTCGCGGCGGATCCGGCCGAGGAGGCCGAAGTCCAGACAGCCGTACGGAGCAGGATCGGGCCCGACATGCCGGCCGTATGAACGTTCGGTGACCCGGGAGTCAGGAGCGCGTGGACGGGGGCTGACCTGCTCGGGGGCGGAGGGCAACGCTCACGGGACGTTCATCGTTCGCATAGATCCACGTTGACGCGGCCACGTCCAGCCGGGCGAGAACACCCGTATGCGTGTCGTCATCGTGACCGAATCCTTTCCCCCCGATGTGAACGGCGTGGCCCACTGCGCGCTCCAGACCGCCCGGCACCTCGTCGATCGCGGTCACGCTCCCCTCGTCGTCGCCCCGGCCACCTCCCCCAAGCCCCCGGCCGTCCCCGAACAGGGCGGCACCCCCGCCGGGAACGGGCCCGACGCCCTCGCGCCGTGCCCCGTCGTCCGTGTCCCCTCCATACCGCTCCCGGGCTACCCCCAGGTACGCGTCGCCCTCCCCAGCCGGCGCGTCGCCGCGGCGATCACCGAACACCGCGCCGACATCGTCCACCTGGCCAGCCCCTTCATCCTCGGCGTCCGCGGCATGGCGGCCGCCGCCCGGCTCGGCATCCCCGCCGTGGCCGTCTACCAGACCGACCTGGCCGGATACGCCCGCACGTACATCAGCGCGGGTGAGGCCACCGCCTGGCGGCGCATCCGCTCGGTGCACGCCGCCGCCGACCGCACGCTCGCGCCCTCCAGCGCCGCCCTCGGCGACCTGGAGGCGCACGGCGTGCCCCGGGTGCGGCTGTGGGCACGCGGAGTCGACACGGCCCGCTTCCACCCCGCCCGCCGCGACGCCGCGCTGCGCCGCGAACTGGCGCCGAACGGCGAGCTGATCGTCGGCTACGTCGGCCGCCTCGCCCCCGAGAAGCACGTCGAACTGCTCTCCGGCGTCTGCGAGCTGGACGGGGTCAAGGTCGTCGTGGTCGGCGACGGACCCAGCGAGGCCGGGCTGCGCGGCGCGCTCCCCGGCGCCGTCTTCCTCGGCCGGCGCACCGGCGGCGAACTCGCCCGGATCTTCGCCTCCCTCGACGTCTTCGCGCACACCGGCCCCTTCGAGACCTTCTGCCAGACCGTGCAGGAGGCCATGGCCAGCGGCGTGCCCGTCGTCGCGCCCGCCGCGGGCGGACCGCTCGACCTGGTCGACCACGGGCGCACCGGACTGCTGGTCCCGCCGCGCGACGCCGACGCCGTACGGGACGCGGTGCGCACCCTCGCCGTCGACCCCGCCCTGCGGGCGGCCTACGGCGCCGCCGGACACGCCATGGTCGAGGGCCGCACCTGGGCCGCCGTGGGCGACCAGCTCATCGCCCACTACGAGGACGTACTCTCCGCACGGAAGCTGGTGGCGGCATGAGCCTGCGCATCGTACGGCTCGCCAACTTCGTCGCCCCCTCCTCCGGAGGACTGCGCACCGCCCTGCGGGAGCTGGGGACCGGCTATCTCGCGGCCGGACACGAACCGGTCCTCGTCATCCCCGGCGAGCGCGCGAGCGAGCGCGACACCGAACAGGGGCGGGTGATCACCCTGCCCGGACCGCTGCTGCCCGGCACCGGCGGCTACCGCGTCCTCACCGACAGACGCGGGGTCGCCCGGCTCCTGGAGTCGCTCGCCCCCGACCGCCTGGAGGTCTCCGACCGCACCACCCTGCGCTGGACCGGGGTGTGGGCGCGACGCGCCCGGGTGCCCGCGGTGATGGTCTCCCACGAGACCGCCGACGGTGTGCTGCGCACCTGGGGACTGTCCGAGGCCATGGCCCGCCGCACCGCGGACGCCCTCAACGTCCGCACCGCGCACTCCTACGCGCGCGTGGTGTGCACCACGGAGTTCGCCGAGCGCGAGTTCGTGCGGATCGGCGCCCGCAACGTCGTACGCGCTCCTCTGGGCGTCGATCTGGTGGACCGGCACCCCGCCCTGCGCGACCCCGCGCTCCGCGCCCGCCACGCGCGCGCGGACCAGGTCCTGCTCGTGATGTGCTCCCGGCTCTCGGTCGAGAAGCGCCCCGGTACGGCGCTCGACGCGCTGGAGGCGCTGCTGCGGCGCGGCGAACGGGCCGTGCTCGTCGTCGCTGGCGACGGGCCGCTCAGGGCCCGGCTCGAGGCGCGCGCCCGGGAACGGCGGCTGCCCGTCACCTTCCTCGGCCACGTCGGCGACCGCACCCTGCTCGGCTCGCTCCAGGCCTCGGCGGACGTGTGCCTGGCACCGGGGCCCGCGGAGACCTTCGGGCTCGCCGCCCTGGAGGCGATGGCCTGCGGCACCCCCGTCGTCGCCAGCGCGCTCTCCGCGCTGCCGGAGATCGTCGGCTCCGCCGGCGCCACCGCGGCCGACAACGGGGACTCCTTCGCCGACGCGGTGCGCCTGCTGCTCGGCCGCGCCGAGGGCGAGCGCAGGCAGGCCGCACGCGCGCGTGCGGAGTGCTTCGGCTGGGACGCCGCCGTGGCGGGCTTCCTCGCCGCGCACGACGCGGTGGCCGTGCCCCGGCCGCGCCTCCAGGAGGGCGTGGCATGAGACCGGTTCGGTTCGTCGCCCTCGGGGACTCCCTCACGGAGGGCGTCGGCGACCGCGTGGGGGACCGGTGGCGCGGGTGGGCCGAGCTGCTCGCCCCGGGGCTAGCCCAAGCGGACGCGCCCGTGAGCTTCACCAACCTCGCGGTCAGCGGGGCGCAGACCTGGGACGTCCTCGAACGTCAGACCCCGGCGGCGCTCGCCCTGGAGCCCGACATCGTCTCCGTCGTGATCGGCGTCAACGACACCCTGCGGTACACCTTCGACATCCGCTCGGTGGCCGAACGGCTCGACACGGTGTACTCGGCGTTCCGCGCGCGCGGAACGACCGTCCTGACGGCCTGCCTCCCGGACCCCGGCTCGATGCTCGGGCTGCCAGCAGCCCTCGCCCGGCCGCTGGCCCGGCGTCAGCACGCCGTCAACGCCGTAGTGCACGCGCTCTCGGAGCGGCACGGGGCGATGCATCTGCACGCGGCGGAGGAGGAGTGGCTCGAGGACCGCTCCGTCTGGAGCTCCGACCGGCTGCACCCCGGGGAGCTGGGACACCGTCAGCTGGCCCTGCGCTTCCACGCGCTGCTCGCCCGGGAAGGGCTCGCTGGCGGCGCCACCCCCTCGGCCGAGGCCGAGTTCCCCGCTCCGACTCGCGCCGCGAGCCTGCTGTGGCTGGCGACGGCGGGCACGGGCTGGGTGGCCAGGCGCTGCACCGACCTGCTGCCCCAGCTGCTCACCCTGGCCGCGTCCGAGGTGCGCCACCGGGCCCGGGGCACCAGCGCCCGCCTCGATCTGAGCGCCTCGCACGCCGTCGCGTCCGCCCTGGCGGCGCTGTCGGTGGCGGAACGGCCGGACGTGGCCTGAGGAGCAGGGGCAGGCGGCCCGGGGAGCGGGTGGACGCGGCCCGGGAGCGAGCGGACGCATGGGGGAGACGCCGGGCGGACACGGGCCCGGCGCCTTCCCCCGTCCTTCCCCGTACGGCGCGACGCGTGTCCCTCCGCGTACGGCGCGACGCGTGTCCTTCCGCGTACGGCGCGACGCGCGTTCCTCCGCGTACGGCGCGACGCGTGTCCTTCCGCGTACGGCGCGACGCGCGTTCCTCCGCGTACGGCGCACCCGGGCGCCGTCCCGCGTGAGGCGCCGCGGCGGTGTCACCCACGGCGTCACCCGCGCCGTACGGCCAGGAAGCGCACCGGGGTTCCCGGTACCGCCTGGGCGGCCGCCGCGAGATCGCCGGGGCGGACCACCGCGATCACCGGGTAGCCCCCGGTGGTCGGATGGTCGGCGAGGAAGACGACCGGGCGGCCGTCGGGCGGCACCTGGACGGCACCCAGCACCATGCCCTCGCTGGGCAGTTCGCCGGTGACGGCCCGTTCCAGCGGGGGCCCCTCCGTACGCAGGCCGATGCGGTTGCTCGCCGGCGAGACCCGGTAGACGCGCGTGGTGAGCGTCCGCAGGGCGGGCCCCGTGAACCAGCTCTCGCGCGGGCCGAGGGTCACGCGCAGCACCAGCTCGGCGGGCGGGGCGCGGTGCGGGACGACGTCCACGCACGCGTGGAGGGTGCCGGGACTCCCCAGGGGAAGCACGGTGCCGTCCACCAGGGGTGGCGGGCCGAGCCCCGAGAGGAGGTCGGTCGAGCGGCTGCCGAGCACCGGATCGACCGCCACGCCCCCGGACACGGCCACATAGCTCCGTAGCCCCCCGCGCGCGGAACCGACGTCCAGGAGCGCTCCCGCCGGCACCCGGACGGGAGCGCCCCAGGCGACCGGGCGGCCCTCGACCCGCACCGGGCAGGGCGCTCCGGTCACCGCCACCGTGACCGCGGAACGGGGGCGCAGGGCACAGCCGTCGACCGTCGTCTCCAGCACGGCCGCCCCGGCGGGGTTGGCGACGAGCCGGTTGGCGAGCGCGGCGGCGGGCGGGTCGAGCGCCCCGGACCGCGGTACGCCGAGATGGGCGTGGCCGGGCCGCCCCCGGTCCTGGACGGTGGTCAGGGCCCCGGCCCGCACCACGACGAGGGCCCGGTCGCTCATGAACACCCTTCCGGTACGAAGCGCACCCGCGTGCCGGGGGACAGCAGCGCGGCCGGCACGCGCGCGTGGTCCCACAGCACCGCGTCCGTCGTGCCGATCAGCTGCCAGCCGCCCGGCGAACTGCGCGGGTACACACCGGTGTACGGGCCCGCGAGCGCCACCGAGCCCGCGGGGACCACTGTCCGCGGGGTCGCCCGGCGCGGTACGTCGTACCTCTGCGGCAGCCCCGTGAGGTAGCCGAATCCGGGCGCGAACCCGCAGAAGGCGACGCGGAACCCGGCCGCCGCGTGGATCTCCGGCACCTCGCGCACCGCCACTCCCCAGCAGGCCGCCACGTCCGCGAGATCGGGACCGTCGTACCGTACCGGGATCTCGACGGTGACGTCCGCGCGCGCGGACAGCGGGGGGATGTCCCAGCCGGGCAGCACTTCCGCGAGCCGCGCGGGCTCCTCCAGGCCGTCCAGGAGGACCGTACGGGCCGCCGGGACGATCTCGCGCACCGACAGCGAGCCCTCCGCGCGGCGCCGCAACAGCTCGGCGTGCAGGGCCTGGGCGGCCTCCCCCGAGGACACCTCGACCAGCAGCGCCCGGTCGCCGACGGGCAGGGCCCTCACGCGAACGCCTCCACCCGCACGCCCGAGGACTCCAGCGTCGCCCGTACCCGGCGGGCCAGTTCGACCGCGCCCGGTGTGTCCCCGTGCAGGCACAGCGACCGCGCCCGGACCGCGACACGTTCCCCGGTCCGGGCCGTGACCGTCCCGGAGCGTGCCAGGCCCAGGGAGCGTTCGACGACGGCCTCGGCCTCCGTGATCACCGCGCCCTCCTCGGCGCGCGGCACCAGCGTGCCCTCCCGGGTGTAGGCGCGGTCCGCGAACGCCTCGGCGACGACGGGCAGTCCGGCCTCCCCGGCGGTCCTCAGGAAGTGCGAGGACGGCAGACCGAGCACGGGCAGATCGGCGCCCGCGAGGAGGACGCCCTCGACGACGGCCGCCGCCTGTTCCTCGTCGTGCACGACCCGGTTGTACAGAGCGCCGTGCGGCTTCACATAGGCCACCCGGGAGCCCGCCGCGCGCGCGAAGACCTCCAGGGCGCCTATCTGGTAGGCGACTTCGGCCGCCAGTTCCGCGGACGGCACGTCCATCGCCCGCCGCCCGAACCCGGCCAGGTCCCGGTAGGAGACCTGGGCCCCGATCCGTACACCCCGCTCCGCGGCCCGTTCGCAGACCCGGCGCATGGTGACCGCGTCCCCGGCGTGGAAACCACAGGCCACGTTGGCGCTGGTCACGACGGACAGCAGCTGTTCGTCGTCGGTCAGCCGCCAGCGGCCGAAGCCCTCGCCGAGATCGGCGTTGAGATCGATACGGGTCATGGGCTGCCGTTCCTCCTCGTCCGGCCCTTTCAGGCCACTCGGTACTGCTCGTCGCGGGTGTCGGTGATGAACATGCGGCCGGGCGCGTGGGTGATCGCGAACGGCGGACGGGACGCCATCACGGCCGCCTGGGGTGTCACTCCGCAGGCCCAGAACACCGGGATGTCGTCCGGGGCCGCGACCACCGGATCGCCGAAGTCGGGGCGCGAGAGGTCCTCGATGCCGAGCCCGGCGGGGTCGCCGCAGTGCACCGGGGAGCCGTGCACGGCGGGCAGCAGACTGCTCTCCCGGATCGCCGTGCTCAGGTGCTCGGGCGGCACCGGGCGCATCGACACGACCATGGGGCCGCGCAGCCGGCCCGCCGGCCGGCACTGACGCGCCGTCACGTACATCGAGACGTTGCGGCCCTGCTCGATGTGGCGCATCGGCACACCCGCGGCGCTCAGCGCCCACTCGAAGGTGAAGCTGCACCCGATCAGGAACGACACCAGGTCGGACCGCCAGTACGCGAGGACGTCCGTGGGCTCGGCCACCAACTCGCCGTCCTCCCACACCCGGTAGCCCGGCAGGTCGGTGCGCAGATCGGCGCCCCGGGCGAGCACCGTGCTCCAGGAGCCGGCGTCGGTGACGTCGAGGACGGGACACGGCTTCGGGTTGCGCTGGCAGAACAGCAGCATGTCGTACGCCCAGTCGGCGGGCACCGAGACGAGGTTCGCCTGGGCGTGGCCCGCGGCGATCCCGGCGGTGGGCACCGAGAGGCCGGAGCGGAACCGCCGACGGGCTCGTCCGGGGGTCCACGCGTGCGCGTGGGAGGGGTTCTTCGCCGGGCCGGCCGAGTCGTCGCCCGGGAGGGCGGAGGACCGGACCTGGAGGGTTTCGTTCACAGCAGCTCCTTGCCACGCGTCTCGGGAAGTCCGGTCAGGGCGAGTGCGGCCAGGGCGTAGCCGACGGCGCCGAAGACCAGCGCTCCGCCCACGCCCCAGCTGTCGGCCAGGAAGCCGACCGTGGTCGGGAAGGCCGCGCCGACGGCCCGCCCGGTGTTGTACGCGAAGCCCTGTCCTGTGCCCCGTACGGCCGCCGGATACAGCTCGCTGAGGAACGATCCGAAACCGCTGAAGATGGCCGACATGCAGAAGCCGAGGGGGAATCCGAGCACCAGGAGGAGGGTGTCGGCGCCGCTCGGGATGTTCGCGTAGGCGAGGACGCAGACCGCGGAGAGGACCGCGAAGAGCAGGATGTTGCGCTTGCGGCCCAGTCTGTCGGTGAGGAGTCCTCCGGTGAGGTAGCCGAGGAAGGCCCCGGAGATCAGGAGGGTCAGGTAACCGCCGGTGCCCACGACAGACAGGCCGCGCTCCGTCTTCAGATAGGTGGGAACCCAGGTGGCGAGCGTGTAGTAGCCGCCCTGGACGCCGGTGGAGAGCAGGACCGCGAAGAACGTGGTGCGCAGCAGGCCGGGGGTCTCGGGGGTGCCGCGCCTGAAGAGGGCGGTGAACGAGCCCTTGTCCTCGCTCCTCTCGCGGACCGCGGCCGCCCCGGGAGCGTCGTGCACGTGGCGCCGGACCCACAGCACGAGCAGCGCGGGCAGCGCGCCGGTCCAGAACATCACGCGCCAGGCGAGCCCGTCGTCGAGGTACTGGAACACCAGCGTGTAGACGACCACCGCCAGGCCCCAGCCGACGGCCCAGGCGCTCTGGACCGCGCCGAGGGTGCGCCCGCGGTGCCGGGGGCTCGCGTACTCGGCGACCAGGACCGCGCCGACCGCCCACTCGCCTCCGAAGCCGAGGCCCTGGAGGGCGCGGAAGACCAGCAGCGTCTCGTAGTTCGGCGCGAAACCGCAGGCCACGGTGAACACCGCGTAGGTGATCACGGTGATCATCAGCGCCCTGACGCGTCCGATCCGGTCCGCGACCACGCCCGCGGCGGCGCCGCCGACGGCGGACACGACCAGGGTGACCGTGGTGAACAGGCCCGTCTGGCCGCTGTCGAGGCCGAAGTAGGCCGCCAGGGCGACCATGCTCAGCGGCAGGGTGAAGTAGTCGTACGCGTCGAGGCCGTAGCCGCCGAACGCGCCGCCGAAGGCGCGCCGGCCCCGGGGGCCGAGGGCGTGCAGCCAGCCGAACGCGCCCTCCCGGGCGGCGGGTTCGCCCGTGGGGGCCTGGGTGTCCGGTGTCGGGGCGTGGGACGGAGGGGTCGTGCTCATGGGCACCTCGCATTGAGGGACGGAGAGTGCGTGAGGACTGAGCCGAGCCGTGCGGAAGCCTTTGGGCGCCCGGCAGTTCGCGTTCCGCGGGTGCGGAGAGCTGTGTGCGCGGGGTGGTTCGGGAAGTGCGTGTGCGGTCGCGGGTGGGGCCGCATGTGCGGTCGCCTGTCCGGTCGCCTGTCCGACAAGGTAGAGGATCGTTGAACGATCCCTCAATACCTGTGTTGTTTCGTTCTTCGGCCTGCGGTTGAATTCAGGGCATGGCAGAGCTGACGGAACTGGCCGACGATCGCGCCCTCTTGGGCCGCACCAGCACCGCCGAGCGGGTCTCGGACATCCTCAGGAGCCGGATCGCCGACGGCTTCTTCCCGCCCGGGACGCGACTGTCGGAGGACAGCATCGGCGGCGCGCTCGGGGTCTCGCGCAACACGCTCCGGGAGGCGTTCCGGCTGCTCACGCACGAGCGGCTGCTGGTCCACGAACTCAACCGGGGCGTCTTCGTACGGGTGCTCACCGTCGAGGACGTCGAGGACATCTACCGCACCCGGTCCCTCGTCGAGTGTGCGGTGGTCCGTGGTCTCGGCACCCCGCCGTACGCCGTCGAGGGGATCGCCAGGGCCGTCTCCGAGGGGCAGCGGGCGGCGCGCGAAGGTGACTGGAAAGGGGTGTCGACCGCCAACATCCACTTCCATCGCGAGCTGGTCGCGCTCGCTGGCAGCGCCCGTACCGACGAGGTGATGCGCAGCGTCTTCGCCGAGCTGCGCCTCGCCTTCCACGTCGTGGACGACCCGCAGCGGCTTCACGAGCCCTACCTCGCCCGCAACCACGAGATCCTCCGGACCCTCCAGACCGGCGACCGCGACGGCGCGGAACGCCTCCTCGCGTCCTACCTCGCCGACTCGCTCGGCGGCCTGGTCGAGGTGTACGCGCGACGGGTGGCGGACGGGGGGTAGGGGGCGGGGCCGGGTCGGGCCGGGCCTGGGCCGAGGTCAGAGTCGGGCCTGGGCCGGGCCTGGGCCGAGGCTGTGTGGGGGCGCCGGACACTGGTACGGCTGGTGGGCGGGCTCCGGGTGTGGAGCGGGCCCAACCTCGGACTGAGGTCGGTCGGCCACCCTGGCCCGGGGGTGTGCGTCCGCGCCGGTCCGAGTGCAGATACGGGTCGTGGCGTCCGCGCCGGGACGGGCACTCTCCGGGGCCGGTGTGTGGTGTCCGACACCCGGGGGTGGTGTCAGGGCCTCGGGCGCGCGGTGCGGGGTGCCGGTGTCCGGCCCGTTCCGTGGCGCGGGGCCGGTCCGTTCCGGCGACGGGCCGGTCCGTGAGCGGCCCGGCGGGGACGCCGGTCGCTTCTGCGCCGTTTCGACCGTTGTCGGACCGAGGACCTAGTCTGTTCAGCGTGACTTCGCCTGCATCGACGGACACCGTTCCGCCCCAGCTCAGCGCGGGACCGCGCCCGGCGCCGGGCCCGGCCGCCGACGAGGGCCTGGCGCGGCGGCTCCGCGCGCTCGCCTGCACCGCGCCGCTGCACGACCTGGACATGCGCAAGGCGAACCTCGCGGGCGAGTACACGGTGTACGGCATGGCCGAGGTCGCCCTCGCCGCCATCGACCTCGTCACACTGAACATGGACTTCGACACGGGCGCCGACCACGACCAGATAGTGGCCAGGCTCATCCCGCGCATCGCCGCCCAGGCCCCCCGGAGGCCGGTCGCCGAGCACGAGCGCGTGGCCCGCTGGGTCCTGGAGAACCTGATCAACGTCGGCAGCGTCGACCGCGGCTTCCGGGCGGTGTACGGCACCTTCGCGCCCGACGGCACCTATGTGCGCCGCGACTACGACTTCAAGCTGATCGAGGAAGTCCCGGGCTACGGGGGAGGCGTCTACCTCCGTACGACCGACGAGGCGGTCAACGTCCTCGTGGGCGCCCTCGACACCGATGTCACCAGCGCGCAGATCGCCGCCGAGGTCAAGCTGGAGGTCCTGATCAGCCGCGGCCGGCTGGCCGACGCGCAGCTCGCCGCCGAGCAGGCCCGCTACCGCACCGTCCAGTACGCGGAGACCCTGCGCAAGGCCCTCGACGCGACCCGGCGCAACGTCCGGGCCGTCGACTGGCTCCAGGCCGTGCCGGACATGATCGCCGAGGCCCTGGACCACGTGGCCGACCGCTACCGCCACGAGAACGCCATCCTCACCAACATCCGCAAGGCCCGGGACGAGTCCGAGGACCCCGAGCAGAAGCGGCGCGCCGCCGAGCTCGTCGACATAGTCAAGGACTGCATCCGCCGGCACACCCAGCTCCAGTCCCGCCTCCTCGAAGCCGGCCCGCTGTTCCGCGCCGAACAGGACCGGCAGGCCTTCGGGACCCCCATGACCACCTCGGGGATCGACCTGTACGGCCACCTGGTCGCCCCGGTGCTGCCCCTGCCCGTGGAGGGGGCGCTGCGGGTCACCGACGCCTTCTTCCGCCGCGGCACGGGCCTGCGCACCCCCGTCGCCGTGCGGGTCGCCGACCTCGTCGACATCCTGCTGACCCCGCCGCTGGAGCGCGAGCACCTCGGTGCGGAGATGCCCGAGCCCGACCTGATCGCCACACCGGACGACAGCCGCTTCAGCGAGGAGCAGCTCGCCTCGGCCAAGGAGCTGCTGAACCTCCCGCCCGACGCGCCGCGCCGGCTGTCCGGACTGCTCGCCGAGGCCCGCCGCCGCGATCCCGAGCTGCCCTACCTGGTGGCGCTCCTGGCCGTGCACGCCGCGAGTCCGCCCGTCGGCACCGCCTACCGGCAGGGCGAGGAACGGCTGCTGTTCGCCGTGGACGACGGCACCGAACTGGACGACCCCGAATTCGGCGGGGCCGATCTGATCGTCGGCATGGCCCTGCTCGACGCGGCCGGGATGAAGGCGGACCGGACATGAACCGTCCGCCGCCCGGACCCGCGCGCCGAGTACCGCCCCGCACACCCGCCTCCGCCGCCCCCGGCCTCCGTGACGAGCGGCGCCCCCCTGATCCGGCGGAGCCGCACACCGCCGGTCCGCGCGCTTCGTACCGGGCGGCCGTCCGCCCCCGTGCACGTACCCTCGTACTTTCGAACAAGGAGCCCCAGCCGTGACCGAGCACGTCGAGTGGAGTGAACCGGAGGCCACCGCCGCACCGGCGAACGCCCCCGTCACCCCTGCCGACGCCGCCGACGCGGCGCGGCTCGTCGCCTTCGGGCTCCAGCCCAAGCTCCAGCCCGCGCGCGACCAGGAGTACACCGAACTGCTGCGCCGCTACCGCGAGGACCCGCCCTTCGCGCGGCTCGCCGACGCGGTGGCCGCGGGGCTCGGGCTCATCGTCCTGGAGGTGTCCCCGCGGGCGGGGATGGCCGTGACCGCCGCCGAGGACTCGGTCTTCGCCGTCCGCATGGGCGACTACGCGCGACGCGCCTCGACCGACTCCGGGGACCGGTTCCTGCACGGGCTCGCCCACCTCGCCGTCGCCGCCATGGCCTTCCCGCGCCCCGAGGACCTCGCCGACGACGGCTACATCGGCCGCGTCTCGGTCAACGGCGTGGACGCCTTCGTACGGCAGGCCTGCCGGCGCCTGGAGGAACGCGCCGAGGAGACCGGCGAGAACACCGACCCGGCCACCGACGCCCCCGGACTGGAGGCGGCCTGGCGGATCTGGGCGCGGCGCAGCTCCACCGGGGCCACCAAGGACGCGCGAAGACTGGCCGGCTCGACGACCGGCATCATCGCCAAGGCCGTCGCCTTCCTCACCGACTCCGGATTCCTCCAGCGCACCGGCGACGACTCCGGCGGGACCTACCGCACCACGGCCCGCTACCAGCTCCAGGTCCGCGACATGGCGGGCACCGCGGCCATGGCCGAACTGCTGGAACTGGGCATCGTCCCGGTGACCGACGGCACGGCCACCCTGCTGCCCGCCGAGGACGACGACGACCTGGAGCTCGTGGCCGGCGCCGGACTGCCGTTCCACTCCTGACGCCGTCCCGCCCTCCCCGGCTCCCCCTCCACGCACCCCCTTTCGACTACGAGAGTCCGCCGCCATGTACGAGCTGTCCCGGGTCCGCCTCTACTCCATCGGGCCCGCCGGTGCGCGGTACGCCGACACCGTGCTGGACCTGCGCGGAGTCGGCGAGCCCGTGCCCGACCCCGCGCCCACCCAGGCGGAGTTCTTCGAGGAGGAGCCCGTCGGCCCGCCGCGCCGGCCCGCGCCGGCCGGAGTGCTCTTCCTGGAGAACGGCGGCGGCAAGTCGGTCCTGCTCAAGCTGATCTTCTCGGTGATGCTCCCCGGTCACCGCAACACCCTGGGCGGCGCGAGTTCCGGCGTGCTGCGCAAGTTCCTGCTCGCCGACGACTGCGGCCACGTCGCCCTGGAGTGGCAGCACACGCTGACCGGCGAGTGCGTGGTGGTCGGCAAGGCCAGCGAGTGGCGCGGGCGCCAGGTCTCCAACGACCCGCGGAAGTTCGCCGAGGCCTGGTACTCGTTCCGGCCGGGTCCCGGGCTCAGCCTGGACAACCTGCCCGTCGCCGAGTCCACCGCGGTACGGCCGCCCGTCGAGGGCGCCTCCGGGGCCCAGGGACGCCGGCGCACCATGAAGGGCTTCCGCGACGCGATCACCGAGGCCGGAAAGGCCTACCCGCACCTGGAGGTGCACTGGGAGGAGATCCACGACCGCTGGAACGAACACCTCGGCGACCTGGGCCTCGACCCCGAACTCTTCCGCTACCAGCGGGAGATGAACGCCGATGAGGGCGAGGCCGCCGGCCTCTTCGCGGTCAAGAAGGACTCCGACTTCACCGACCTGCTGCTGCGCGCCGTCACCGACACCCGCGACACCGACGGGCTCGCCGACCTGGTCGGCGGCTTCGGCAACAAGCTGGGCCGCCGCGCCGAACTCATCGCCGAACGCGACTTCACCGCCGGTTCCGTGGACCTGCTCGGCCGGATCGTCGAGGCCTCCGGAGCACGGGCGCGCGCCCGGGACATCCACACCGGCGCCGAGCGGCGCACGAGGACCCTGGCCCGCCGGCTGTCCGCGCGGGCCGTGCGCGAACGCGTGCGCGCCGGGGAGCTCGCCCAGCGGGTGACCGCCGCCGCCTATGCCGTCACCCACGCCGAGGGCGCCCGCGAACGCAGCGCTCTGATCGCCGCCGAACTCGCCTACCGCCACGCCTCGCTGGCCCTCGCCGGCGCGGAGAAGTCGGCCGCCGCGCAGAAACGCGAACTCGCCGAGGCCCGCACCCTGCACGCGGCCTGGCAGGCGGCCGAGGCCGTACTGCGCCACCGCGCCGCCTCCGACCGCTCCACCCGCGTGGCCGACGCGATCCGCGAGGCCGAACGGGACGCCGCTCCCGCGCTCGCGGCCCGCGTCACCGCCGCCGTCGACCTCGTCCGCGCCCTGCACCGGGCCGCCGAGGGCGCCGAGGCGCTCGCCAACGAGGAGGAGGAGCGCTCCGCGGGCCTCCAGGAAGCCGGCGAGACGGCGCACGCCGACTCCACGGCCGCCGCCACCGCCGCCCAGCGCGCCCGCAGCGAGGTCGGGCACCTGCGCCAGCGGCTGTCCGAGGTCGAGCAGGAGACCGCCGAGGCCGTCCGCGCCGGCTGGCTCGACGACAGCGCCCCCGACGCCGACCCCGCCCGGGCCGCCCTCGCCGCAAGCGACGCGGAGAAGAGCGCCGTCGCCGCCTGGGACACCGCCCGCGAGGCCTCGCGCCGCGCCGCCGACCAGGCCCGGGAGACGGCGTCGGCCGAGTCCCGCGCCGAGCTGACGGCCGCCCGCGCGGCGGACGCGGCGACGGCGGCCGAACGCTCCCACGAAGCCGAGCGGCGCACGGCCGAGGCGCTGGCGCGGGAGGAACGGCTCGCCGAGCTGCTGAGCCTGCCCGACACCGACACCCCCCGCATCGTTCCCCAGCCCCGCCGCGACGAGGAGTCCGACAGCCCGGCCACCCCCTCGAACGGCGCGCCCCTCACTCCGGAGGAACTCGACCGGTACGCCGACGAGCTCCGCGGCCTCCTCGACGGCACCGTCGCCTCCGCCGAACGGCAGCTCTTCGAACTGCGCACCGCCGCGGCCGACGATGCCCGCATCCTGGGTGCCCTCGGCGACGGCGGACTGCTCCCGCCCGGCCCGGACGTCCTCGCCGCCGTCGAGTACCTCGGCGAGCACGGCATCCCCGCGCTCCCCGGGTGGCGCTACCTCGCCCAGGCCGTCGACCCCGTCGACCACGCCCGCGTGCTCGCCGCCCGCCCCGAACTCGTCGACGGTGTGATCATCACCGACCCCGACACCCACGCCCGCGCCCGCATGGTCCTCGGCGACGCCGCCCTGCTGCCCCGCTCGACGGTCGCCGTCGGAACTGCGGCCGCCCTGCTCGCCCCCACCCCGGCCGCCGACGCGGACGACGGCGGAGTCTTCCTCGTACCCCCGAACCCGGCCATGCACGACGAGCACGCCGCCGACGAGGAGCGCCAGGCGCTGCGGGCCCGGACGGGCCGCCGCGACGAGGAGATCCGCGACCTCGCCGCCCGCCTCGGCAAGGACCGCGAACTCGCCGCGCGCCTCGCGTCCTGGCGCACCGGCTGCCCCGCCGGACGGCTCGCCGAGCTGGCCGCGGCCGCCCACGACGCGCGCGCGTTCGCGGAGGAGTCCGAGGCCGAGCTCTCCGAGGCCCGCACCGCCCGCGCGGAGGCCGACGAGACGGCGGCCGACGCCGCCCACGTACGCGACGAACGGCAGGAGGCCGCGCAGAAGGCACGCCGCGCCGCCGACGCGCTCGCCGGCCTCGCCTTCCGGCTGCGCGAACGCGCCGGATGGCAGGTCAAACTCCGCGAACTCGCCGACGAGGCGGCCGAGTCGGAGGCCCGCGCCCAGGTGTGCCTGGAGCGCGCCCGCGCCGCCGACGAGGACCGCCGCGCCGCCCAGCGCGCCGCCGACGACGCCCGCCGCACGGCCCGCGCGCTGCGCGCCGAACGCGCCGAGATCGCCGGCGCCCCGGACGAGGTGACCCACGACGCGACCCCCGCCAAGGCCTCGCTGCCCGCCCTGCGCGAGGCCTACCGGGCCGCCTCCCAGCTCTACGAGAAGGTCGGCGTCGGCGCCGACCTGCGGGCCGAGCAGGCCCGGGCCGAGAGCGACGAGACCGCGGCCCTCGCGGAACTGGACCGGCTCAGCAACAAGGTCCGCACCCGCGCCGGACAGCTCCTGGAGTCACCGGACGGCTCGGACGGCCCCTCCCGGCAGGCCGCCGCGGCCCGCGCCGAGGAACTCGTGCAGCTCCTGGAGACCCGGGTGTCGACCGCGAGCGAACAGCTCGGCCGGCTGCGCGGCGAGGCCGAGCGGCACGCCCCCGAGGAGGGCGAGACCCACACCGAGCTGGCGGAAGACCTGGTTCCGGACGACGCCGAGCAGGCCCAGGCCCTGCTGCGCACCGCCACCACCGAACTCGCCACCCGCACCGCGGCGTTGAACCAGGCCCGCGAGGCCCATGCCGAGTTCCTCGACGCCCACCGGTCCGCCGAGGACGCGGCCGGCGGCTTCGACGAGGTCGCCGCGCTTCTCAGGGACCTGCTTCGCGACCACGCGGACGAGGAACAGGACGAACCCGAGCCCTACCCCGGCACCCTGGAGGAGGCGCGCAACTCCGCCTCCGAGAGCCGCCGTTCGCTGCGCGGCTGCGCCACCGACCTGACCACGGCCGAGGCCGCCGTCCGCGAGGCGAGCGACATCCTCGTCCGCCACGCCAACTCCACCCGCTACGAGCAGGTGCGCACCCCCGCCCGGCAGCAGATCCGTGAACTGCCCGCCTCCTCCCTGCCCGAGCACGCGCAGAAGTGGGCGGACGCGTTCGCGCCCCGACTGCGTGTACTGACGGACGAACTGGCCCAGCTGGAGCGCAACCGGGACTCGATCGTGGACCGGCTGCGCGGACTCGTCGAGTCCTCCCTCGCCACCCTCCGCTCCGCCCAGCGGCTGTCCAGGCTGCCGGAAGGACTGGGGGAGTGGTCAGGACAGGAGTTCCTGCGCATCCGCTTCGAGGAACCCGACCAGGCCACCCTCACCGAGCGGCTCGGCGAGGTGGTGGACGAGGCCACCCGCGCCGCGGTCAAGAAGAACTCCGACATGAGGCGCGACGGCATGTCACTGCTGCTGCGCGGAGTCGGTGCCGCGCTTCAGCCCAAGGGCGTCGCCGTCGAGATCCTCAAGCCCGACGCCGTACTGCGCGCCGAACGCGTCCCCGTCGGACAGATGGGCGACGTGTTCTCCGGAGGCCAGCTGCTCACCGCCGCCATCGCCCTGTACTGCACGATGGCGGCGCTGCGGAGCAACGACCGGGGCCGTGACAAGCACCGGCACGCCGGCACCCTGTTCCTCGACAACCCCATCGGACGCGCCAACGCGACCTATCTGCTGGAGCTCCAGCGGGCCGTTTCGGACGCGCTCGGCGTCCAACTCCTCTACACGACCGGCCTGTTCGACACGACCGCGCTCGCCGAGTTCCCTCTGGTCATCCGGTTGCGCAACGACGCCGACCTTCGTGCGGGGCTGAAGTACATCAGCGTGGAGGAGCATCTGCGGCCGGGCCTGCCCCGAGAGGCCGCCGCGGGGGAGACCGTGCACACCGAGATCACCGCGACACGGATGTACAAGCGCCCGGCGCCGGTCACCCCGTAGCGACGGAGCCGTGGGGGAGGGGAATCGCGTGCCGCCGGTGACCGTGTGTCCGGCCGCGCGGTTCCCCGCGCCCTTCGACCCGCGCCCGTCCGCATGCCTCAAATCCTGTGGCAGGGCCGCCACGGAGAAAGTGTCCGACCACCGCTCCCCGCCCGCCGACGTCGTGATATACGATCTCGGCCCCGACGAACAGGGGCGGCGGTCGGCCTGTCACGGCAACGGCTTGCCCGTCACCGAACTGTCGGCCCCTGACGGCGGCAGCCGGTTCGTCCCGGCGGGGGCCGACGGATCCGGTTCGCATCCGCAACGCGAACCGGACAGGCTCCGGAGGGCCGAGGCGGCCCGCCGACCGGCCGTCGAGGCAGCCCCCGAACGTCCCGCGCCCCCAGAGGGAGGGCGAGAGGGCTGCCTCCGCGTCGCCGCGCTACGAGTGCGACAACTGCCCGGCCCCGCCCCGCCTGCGTATCCGCTCCTGGGCCCGCGCCGCGATCCGTGCCTGGCGCCTCGCCCTGCGGCGCTCGCGCCGGAGCGCCCGAGCCGTGCTGCTCGGCACCGACACCACGCCGTTGCGCTGGTTCCACACCTGCCGGGTCACCCAGACGTCCAGGGCGGCCCAGGTGGCGACGACCGTACTTCCTATGCTGCTCAGGACCATCGGGAAGGCCAGCCAGGACTCCGCCATCGTGCACAGGAACGCCACCACGGCCTGGATCAGCGTCACCGAGATGATCAGCACCGCGCGCACCGCGGACGTCCGCACCGGATCGGGCAGCCTGCGCCTGCGCGCGGGCTCCTCGATCCACAACGGCCGGTAGTACGACCGCTCTTCGTGATCCTCGTGTCCGTTCGTGGCAGCGCCCTTCCCCTCGGCTCGGCCACCCCGTCGAGGGGTGGTGTCCTGGAGGTCCGCCGTGCCGGGCCTGTCCGTCGCCGACCGCGTGTCAGGACGGCCGTCTCCCGCTGCCCGGATCCCGTCATCCGGTGCCCCGGTGGCCAGTTGTGCCGCCTTCCGTGTCGCGACCTCAGCAGCGGGTGCCCCGCTCCGCTCCGCCGTGCCCATCACCTTGTCACTCCCCACCGCCCGGCAGTCCTCTCGCACGGGTGTCTCGCGACCCCCGCCCCCCTTGGCTGCCCGGCTTGCGCTCTTTTACGCCGACTGAGCGCGGCATGCGACGCCTCTGGCCGATTCCGCCCTCAATTCCCGTACAGAAAGACGAACAAGCTGTCCCGAAGATTCCCGCCGAGGGAAGAATTTCAGCCAACTGACAAACTTCCCCACTCCGATCGGATCGGGCCCCAACTGCCGTATCCAGGGGCGCAATCTCCCCCAATGAACGGACAACTCCCCATGTCTCGTTCCCCGTCGGGACCGGACGGCCCTCCGGACGGGTCTACGAGTTACCTCCGCGTCAGTAGTAGGCTCACGCCGTTTGTTGACGCACATGTGTGCCCCCGGCCGGAGGGGGTCGAGCTGGGGGAGGCCATGCGCTTTCGCGGGAAGTCCATCCGCCGGAAGATTGTGGCGCTGCTCCTCGTGCCCCTGGTGTCGCTGGCCGCGATCTGGGCCTTCGCCACCGTGCTCACGGGTCGTGAGGCAAGTCAGCTCTTCAGCGTCTCCGAAGTCGTGAAGAAGATCGGCTATCCGACCGAGGACACCGTCAGGGTCCTTCAGCAGGAACGCCGTCAGACACTCGTCTACCTGGCCGATCCACGCGCGTCCGACGGCCTCGCGGCCCTCGGACGCAGCCGCGCCGCCACCGACCGCGTCCTGGCGAAGGTCCGCAGGAACGCCCAGGACAAGAGCGTCCGCAAGGAACTCGGCGGAGGCACGGGGGAGCGCCTCACCTCGGTCCTCGACGCCGTCGACGGGATCTCCTCGCTCCGCAGCGGAGTCGTGGACGGCACCTTCGACCGCGCCCAGGCCTTCGGCCTCTACGACCGGCTCATCGACCCCTGCTACGTCCTGCTGGCCAACCTGCACGTGGTCGACGACGTGGAGCTGGACAAGGAGGGCCGCGCACTCGTCAACGTGTCCCGCGCCCGCGAACTCCTCTCCCGCGAGGACGCGCTCCTCGGCTCCGCGCTGGTCGACGGCCATGTCACCCGGGACGAACTCCGGGACGTCTCCGACCTCGTGGCCCAGCGCACCCTGCTCTACGACATCAGCCTGCCGCTGCTCCCCGCCACCGACCGCGCCCGCTTCGAGCGCTACTGGGCCAACGCCGGCACCGGACCGCTGCGCGCGGCCGAGCGGGCCGTCGCCACCTCCACGACCGGCACGCCGAGCGGTGTCACCGCCAAGAGCTGGGACAGCGCGGCCGGTCATGTGCTCGCCGAACTCGGCGAACTGGAGGACCGGGCGGGAGACCACTACCGCGACCGCGTCCGGCCCGTGGCCATGGGCGTCGTCCTCCAGGCCGTCGGCGCGGGCGTGATCGGCCTGATCGCCCTGCTGGTCTCGCTCTTCATGTCCGTACGCATCGGCCGCAGCCTCATCCGCGACCTGCGCCGGCTGCGCATGGAGGCCCACGAGGCCTCCGGTGTCCGGCTGCCCAGCGTCATGCGCAGGCTCTCCGCCGGCGAACAGGTCGACATCGAGACCGAAGTGCCGCGCCTGGAGTACGACAGGAACGAGATGGGTGAGGTCGGCCAGGCCCTCAACACCCTTCAGCGCGCCGCCGTCGAGGCCGCCGTCAAGCAGTCCGAGCTGCGCCAGGGCGTGTCCGAGGTGTTCGTCAACCTCGCCCGCCGCAGCCAGGTGCTGCTCCACAAGCAGCTCACCCTCCTCGACACCATGGAACGCAGGACCGAGGACACCGACGAACTGGCCGACCTGTTCCGCCTCGACCACCTCACCACCCGCATGCGCCGCCACGCCGAGGGACTCGTCATCCTGTCCGGCGCCGCGCCGTCCCGGCAGTGGCGCAAACCCGTCCAGCTCATGGACATCGTCCGCGCCTCCGTCGCCGAGGTCGAGGACTACGAACGCGTGGAGGTGCGCCGGCTCCCGCGCGTCGCCGTCACGGGTCCCGCCGTCGCCGACGTCACCCACCTCGTGGCCGAACTGCTGGAGAACGCGACCGTGTTCTCGCCCCCGCACACGGCCGTGCACGTCGTCGGTGAGCGCGTCGCCAACGGCTTCACCCTGGAGATCCACGACCGCGGCCTCGGTATGACCGCAGAGGCGCTGCTGGACGCCAACCTGCGGCTCGCCGAGACCCCCGAGTTCGAGCTCTCCGACACCGACCGGCTCGGCCTCTTCGTCGTCAGCCGGCTCGCCCAGCGGCAGAACGTCCGCGTCTCGCTCCAGCCCTCCCCGTACGGCGGCACCACCGCGGTCGTCTTCATGCCGGACGCGCTGCTCACCGACGACGTCCCGGATACCAACGGCATCGGGTTCCGCCTTGACCGCACGTTGCCCGCCAAGGAGCGCGCGGCCGAGGAACGGCGCGGCGCCACCCTCACCGAGTCCTCGGCCCGGCTCCCCGGTCTGCCCGCCTCGGTCCTCGACGGCCCGGTCGAGCTGGACTCGCCCGTCGACCTGGACACGCTCACCGGATTCCCCGGCGCCCTCGGCGACGAGGACAGCGAACGCGGGGGGCTCTTCCGCCCCAGGCGTTCCATCGCGGGGGTTCCCGCGGGGCGGCACCAGCAGGCCGGTGACGGCGACGAACCCGCCCTCCCGGGCGACGACGACCACCCCGGCGCCGCCCCCGTCCCGCTGCCGCGACGCCGGGCCCCCAAACTCGTCAGCTCCCACGGCCGTCCGGTCACCGGGACCAGGTCATGGCGCGACCAGCTGGACGAGGGCGGTGCCCAGGACCTCGAACCGGTGCGGGATCCGGAACCGAACGAGAACGCCGACCACCGGGAACGCCGGATGCCGGGCGAAGGCGCCAAGCCTCTGCCCAAGCGGCGCGGTGAACGATCCGCGGCCTCGGCCCGGCACGGTGAACGTTCCGGTGCGACCGGCCCGCGCGCGGCCATCGGCACACCCGGGAGGCCCGCTCTGCACGAGGCGACCGAAACGCCCCGGACGCCCGGGCCCCACGAGGGAGCAGGGCACGGGGACGCCCCGGCTCTGCCCCGCCGCACCCGCACCACGGCGTCCGCGGCGAGCCCCGACGACACGACCGCGCACCGCGACACCGCGACCGGCGAGACGGAGACCGGCACGGCCCCGCTGCCCCGGCGCGTCCGGCAGGCCAATCTGGCCCCACAGTTGAAGGACGGACCGGCACGGCTCGCCGAACGCGGCAACGGCCGCGGCGGCGCGGGCCCCGACCCCGCCGAACGGGACGCCGACGAAGTACGCAACCGCATGGCCTCGCTCCAGCGTGGCTGGCAGCGCGGCCGCCAGGAGAACGCCGAGGGCGACCAGGCCCAGGACGACTCAGCACGAGGAACGACAAAGGGGGACGGTCGATGACCGCACCGAAGGCCGCAGGGCCCACCGCGACCAGCAACGGGTCCGGTGAGCTGAACTGGCTGCTCGACGAACTGGTGGACCGCGTCGCCAGTATCAACAAGGCGATCGTGCTCTCCGGCGACGGCCTTCCCACCGGGGCCTCGAAGGACCTCACCCGGGAGGACAGCGAACACCTGGCCGCCGTCGCCTCCGGCTTCCACAGCCTCGCCAAGGGCGTCGGCCGGCACTTCGAGGCGGGCAGCGTCCGCCAGACCGTCGTCGAACTCGACGAGGCCTTCCTGTTCGTCACCGCGGCCGGCGACGGCAGCTGCCTCGCCGTCCTCTCGGACGCCGAATCCGACGTGGGCCAGGTCGCGTACGAGATGACACTCCTCGTCAAACGAGTCGGCGCGCACCTGGCCGCGAGTCCGCGTACCGATCTGCCCGCCGGCGGGTAGTGGGACGGCATGAGCGGAGACGGTCAGGGAAGACGCCACTGGTTCGACGACGAGGCGGGACCAGTGGTCCGCCCGTACGCCATGACCAGGGGACGGACCACCAGCGCGGGCCAGCACCGCCTCGACCTCATCGCGCTGGTGGTCACGGAACAGCACGCCGAGGACCCCGAGGCCGACCACACGCTGTCCCCGGAACATGTCGACATCGTCGAACTCTGCCGTGACGTCCCCCAGTCGGTCGCCGAACTCGCCGCCGAACTCGATCTGCCCATCGGAGTGGTGCGGGTCCTGATCGGCGACCTGGTGGATGACGAAATGGTCCATGTGACACGTCCCGTACCCCCCGCCGAACTGCCGGACGAGAGTATTCTGCGCGACGTGATCAGCGGCCTCAGGGCGCTCTGAGCTGGGCGGAAACGGGGAACAGACGTGACAGGCTGGCAGTTCTGGGTCGACCGGGGCGGGACCTTCACGGACATCGTCGCGCGGCGTCCCGACGGCCGGCTGCTCACGCACAAACTGCTGTCCGACCAACCGGCCCGCTACGCCGACGCGGCCGTCGCGGGCGTCCGTGAACTCCTCGACACCGAAGGGGACGCCGCGGGCGCCCGGGTCGACGCCGTCCGCATGGGCACCACCGTCGCGACCAACGCCCTCCTCGAACGCAAGGGCGAGCGCACGCTGCTGGTCATCACCCGGGGCTTCCGCGACGCCCTGCGCATCGCCTACCAGAATCGCCCGAGCATCTTCGCCCGCGCCATCGAACTCCCCGAACCTCTCCACGAGCGGGTCGTCGAGGTCGACGAACGGATCGCCGCCGACGGAACCGTCCTGCGCGCCCCCGACCTGGACGCGCTCGCCGAAGCCCTCCAGGAGGCGTACGACGACGGGATCCGCGCGGTCGCCGTGGTCTGCATGCACAGCCACCTCCACCCCGCCCACGAACAGGCCGTCGGCGCGCTGGCTACACGTGTCGGCTTCCCGCAGGTCTCCCTCTCCAGCGAGGTCAGCCCGCTGATGAAGCTGGTCCCGCGCGGCGACACGGCCGTCGTCGACGCCTACCTCTCGCCGGGGCTGCGCCGCTACGTCCAGCAGGTCGCCGCCGAACTGCACGACGTACGGCTGATGTTCATGCAGTCCAACGGAGGTCTTGCCGAGGCCGGACAGTTCCGCGGCAAGGACGCCGTCCTGTCGGGCCCCGCCGGCGGAATCGTCGGCATGGCCCGGATGTCGCAGCTCGCCGGCCACGACCGCGTCATCGGCTTCGACATGGGCGGCACGTCCACGGACGTCTCCCACTTCGCCGGAGACTACGAACGGACCTTCACCACCCGGATCGCCGGGGTCCGGCTGCGCGCCCCCATGCTGGACATCCACACGGTCGCCGCGGGCGGCGGATCGGTGCTCCACTTCGACGGGTCCCGCTACCGCGTGGGCCCCGACTCGGCCGGCGCCTCCCCAGGACCCGCCTGCTACCGCAACGGCGGCCCGCTCACCGTCACCGACGCCAACGTCGCCCTCGGCCGCATCCAGCCCGACCACTTCCCGAAGGTGTTCGGACCCGACGGCGACCAGCCCCTCGACGGCACCGTCGTCCGCGAGCGGTTCACCCGCCTCGCGCAGGAGATCCACGAGAGGACGGGCGACGCGCGCACCTCGGAGCAGGTCGCCGAGGGCTACCTGCGGATCGCCGTCGCCAACATCGCCAACGCCGTGAAGCGGATCTCCGTACAGAAGGGCCACGACGTCACCCGCTACGCGCTCACGACGTTCGGCGGCGCCGGCGGCCAGCACGCCTGCATGGTCGCCGACTCCCTCGGCATCCGCACCGTCCTGGTCCCGCCCATGGCAGGCGTTCTGTCCGCCCTCGGCATCGGGCTCGCCGACACGACGGCCATGCGCGAACAGTCCGTCGAGGAACGCCTCGAACCGTCCGCGATGCCCGGGATCCTCAAGACGGCCGACGACCTGGAGAGCGCCGCCCGGGACGAACTCCTCGCCGAGGACGTCCCCGAGCACCGCATCCGGATCACCCGCCGGGCCCAGCTCCGCTATGACGGCACCGACACCGCACTGACCGTCGAGCTCGCCGAACCCGACACCATGACCCACACCTTCGAAGAACGTCATCGCGCCACCTACTCCTTCACCCTCGACCGTCCGGTCGTCGTCGAAGCCCTCTCCGTGGAAGCCACCGGTCTCACCGACCCCCCCGATCTCTCCGCCCTCGCCCCCGACCGCTCCGCCCCGCGCCCGGACACCCCGCCGACCGTCCGGCTCCACACCAGCGGCGCATGGCGGGAAGTGCCCCTGCACCGACGCGGTGAACTGCCGCCCGGCGAGACCGTGGACGGACCCGCGATCATCGCCGAGTCGGGCTCCACCACCGTCGTCGACGACGGCTGGCGGGCCGCGACGACCGACGACGGGCAACTGGTCATGGAACGCGCGACGGTCACGGAGAGTTCCGAACTCGGCACGCAGGCGGATCCCGTCCTGCTCGAGGTCTTCAACAACCTCTTCATGTCCATCGCCGAACAGATGGGCGCCCGCCTGGAATCGACCGCCCAGTCCGTCAACATCAAAGAGCGCCTGGACTTCTCCTGCGCCCTGTTCGATCCCGACGGAAACCTGGTGGCCAACGCCCCGCACATCCCGGTCCACCTGGGCTCGATGGGCACCAGCGTGCAGGAGGTCGTCCGCCGGCGCGGCGCGACCATGCGGCCCGGCGACACCTACGCCGTCAACGACCCGTACCACGGCGGCACCCACCTTCCCGATGTCACCGTGATCACCCCGGTCTTCGACACGGAGGGTGAGCGGATCCTGTTCTACGTCGCCTCGCGCGGCCACCACGCGGAGATCGGCGGCATCGCCCCGGGCTCCATGCCCGCGAACAGCCGCACCATCGACGAGGAGGGCGTCCTCTTCGACAACTGGCTGCTCGCCGAGAACGGACGCTTCCGGGAGGAGGAGACGCTGGCCCTGCTCACGGCGCCGCCCCATCCCACCCGCAACCCCAGGACGAACCTCGCGGACCTGCGCGCCCAGATCGCCGCCAACCGCAAGGGCGTCGACGAGGTCGGCCGGATGATCGAGGAGTTCGGGCTCGACGTCGTCCAGGCCTATATGCGGCACGTCCAGGACAACGCGGAAGAGGCGGTGCGGCGCGTCGTCGAGGGGCTGGAGGACGGCGAGTTCGCCTACGAGACGGACTCCGGGGCGGTGATCCGGGTCCGTGTCCTCGTGGACCGCGAGACCCGCTCCGCCACCGTCGACTTCACGGGCACCTCCGCACAGCTCGCCACCAACTTCAACGCGCCCTTCGCCGTGGTCAACGCCGCCGTCCTGTACGTCTTCCGCACCCTGGTCAACGACGACATCCCGCTCAACGACGGCTGTCTGCGCCCCCTGCGCATCGTGGTGCCGCCGGGGTCGATGCTCGCCCCCGAGCCGCCCGCCGCGGTCGTCGCGGGCAACGTGGAGACCTCCCAGGCGATCACGGGCGCCCTCTACGCGGCCCTGGGCGTACAGGCCGAGGGCTCCGGGACCATGAACAACGTCACCTTCGGCAACGAACACCACCAGTACTACGAGACCGTGGCCTCCGGCTCGGGCGCCGGCGACGGTTTCCCCGGCGCCTCCGCCGTGCAGACCCACATGACCAACTCGCGGCTCACCGACCCCGAGGTCCTGGAGTGGCGACTGCCCGTCAGACTCGACGAGTTCGCGATTCGACACGGCAGCGGCGGCCCCGGACACTGGCGGGGCGGCGACGGCGCCGTACGGCGTATCCGGTTCCTGGAACCGATGACCGTCTCGACGCTGTCACAGCACCGCAGGGTGCCCCCGTACGGCATGGCGGGCGGTGAGCCCGGCGCACTCGGCGTCAACCGGGTCGAGCGCGCCGACGGCACCGTCACGGAACTCCGCGGAAGCGATGCGGCGGACGTCGGACCCGGCGACGTACTCGTCATCGAAACCCCCGGCGGCGGGGGCTACGGACCACCGCCGCACGACCCCCATCAAGCAGGAGAAGAGATCGATGATCTTCGGGCGTTCTGAGCGAGGCAAGCCTCCGGTCGAGCCCGTCACGCTCAAGATCCTGGTCGCGGGCGGCTTCGGCGTGGGCAAGACGACCCTCGTCGGCGCGGTCAGCGAGATCAGGCCGCTGCGCACAGAGGAAGTCCTCACCGAGGCGGGCCGGCCCGTCGACGACATCAGCGGTGTGGAGGGCAAGCGCACCACGACCGTCGCCATGGACTTCGGACGGATCACGCTGCGCGAGGACCTGGTGCTCTATCTGTTCGGGACCCCCGGGCAGGATCGTTTCTGGTTCCTCTGGGACGAGCTCGCCACGGGTGCCCTGGGCGCCGTCGTGCTGGCCGACACCCGCCGTCTCGAGGACTGCTTCGCCGCGGTCGACTACTTCGAACGGCGCTCCATACCCTTCGTGGTCGGTGTCAACTGCTTCGAGGAAGCAGCCCGTTACCCCACGGAGTCCGTCCGCCAGGCCCTCGACCTCGACCCGGGTGTGCCCGTCGTCCTCTGCGACGCGCGGGACCGGGAGTCGGTCAAGGAGGTCCTCATCCGCGTCGTCCAGCACGCGATGGCACACGCGGCCGCCGCCCGTGAGGCCGTCAGGACCTGACATCCGCGCGGCGACGCGGTCGCCACGACGTGCGGGTGCGGCCCGTACCCCCGCCGACCGGGGTACGGGCCGCGGTCACGCACGCGCGCGTGGCCCGTGCGAGCCGCACGCGCGCGTGGAGCCCCGTTCACGGCCGGCACCCGGCCGGACCGTGGCCACGCCCGGTCGTACCGGACCGGGGCCACGCGCGGCCGGAGCGGGCGCGGCGCGGCTCCGCTCAGTCGACGGTGTCGTCGTGCCAGCCGAAGCTCTTCTCCACCGCCTTGCGCCAGTTGTGGTACTCGCTGTCGCGCACCGAGGCCTCCATGGCCGGGGTCCACTCGACGTCCTTCCGCCAGTGCGACTTCAGCTCGTCGAGGTCGTTCCACACACCGGTCGCGAGTCCGGCCGCGTACGCGGCGCCGAGACAGGTCGTCTCGGAGACCTTCGGACGGATCACGGGCACGCCGAGGACGTCCGCCTGATGCTGCATCAGCAGATTGTTCTTGGTCATGCCGCCGTCCACCTTCAGGGTGGTGATCGGCACCCCGGAGTCCTGGTACATGGCGTCCACGACCTCGCGCGTCTGCCAGCTCGTGGCCTCCAGGACCGCACGCGCGAGGTGCGCCTTCGTGACGTACCGGGTGAGACCGGTGATGACCCCGCGCGCGTCCGAGCGCCAGTAGGGGGCGAACAGGCCGGAGAAGGCGGGCACGATGTAGGCGCCGCCGTTGTCCTCGACGCTCGCGGCCAGGGTCTCGATCTCGTCGGCGGAACGGATGATGCCCAGCTGGTCCCGGAACCACTGCACGAGCGCGCCCGTGATCGCGATCGACCCTTCGAGGCAGTAGACGGGCGCCTCGGTGCCGATCTTGTACCCCATGGTGGTCAGCAGGCCGTTCTTGGACGGCACGGGCCGGTTGCCCGTGTTCAGCAGCAGGAAGCTGCCGGTCCCGTAGGTGTTCTTGGCCGTACCGACGTCGTAGCAGGCCTGGCCGAAGACGGCCGCCTGCTGGTCGCCGAGCGCCGACGCCACCGGTACGCCGCCGAGTTGGCCGACGGCGGTGCCGTACACCTCGGCCGAGGACCTGATCTCGGGGAGCACCGCCTCGGGGATGTTCATGGCGGAGAGGATGGACGGGTCCCACTGGAGGGTTTCCAGGTTCATCAGCATGGTGCGGCCGGCGTTGGTCACGTCTGTGACGTGCCGCCCGCCGTCCGTGCCGCCCGTCAGGTTCCAGATCAGCCACGAGTCGATGGTGCCGAAGGCGATCTCACCGCGCTCGGCGCGTGCGCGCAGGCCCGGGACGTTGTCGAGCAGCCAGGCCGCCTTGGGGCCGGAGAAGTAGCTGGCCAGAGGGAGTCCGGTCTGGTCGCGGAAGCGGTCCTGTCCGTCCGTGCCGCCCAGTTCGTTGCAGAGCGCCGACGTGCGGGTGTCCTGCCAGACGATCGCGTTGTGGACGGGCTTGCCGGTGGCGCGGTCCCACAGGACGGTCGTCTCGCGCTGGTTGGTGATGCCGAGCGCGCTGAGCTGGTCGGTGCGCAGCCCGGCCTTGGCGACCGCGCCCGCGACGACGGCCTGCACCTTGGACCAGATCTCGGTGGCGTCGTGCTCCACCCAGCCCGGCTTGGGGAAGATCTGGCGGTGTTCGCGCTGGTCGACGGCGACGATCGCGCCGGACCGGTCGAAGATGATGCAGCGGCTGGAGGTGGTGCCCTGGTCGATCGCGGCGACGTACTTCTCGGTGTTGTCCGTCATGTCGTCCCCTTGAGTGTTCTTCGTCAGGAGGCTGCGTGGTCGTCAGGAGGCCGTACCGCGGGGGTGGCGGCGATGGAGGCGATGGAGGAGACCGGCCGGAGACGCCGTCAGAAGGCCGCGTTGTAGATGCCGGCGGCGATCGCGGCGCCGGCGATGGGGCCGGCGACCGGGATCCAGGAGTATCTCCACTCCGAGGTGCCCTTGTTGGGAATCGGCAGCAGCGCGTGGGCGAGGCGGGGCCCCAGGTCGCGGGCCGGGTTGATCGCGTACCCGGTCGGGCCGCCCAGCGAGAGTCCGATGCCCACGACGAGGAAGGAGATGAGCAGGACCGGCAGCCCCGCGGTGCCGATCCCGGCCACGTGCTTGCCGCCGCCGACCATGCCGAGGATGGGCAGCACCAGTGCGGCGGTGGCGATGATCTCGGTGATCAGATTCTGCACGGGGTTGTCGATCTCGGGACGCGTCGAGAAGATCCCCAGCGTCTCGATGGCCTTGTCCTCCTCGGCGTTGAGGTTGAACTGGCCTAGGTAGAGCAGCCAGCACAGGACCGCGCCGACGACGGCGCCGGCGAACTGCCCGAGGAGATAGAAGGGCACGTCGGACCACTTCGTGGAACCCTCGATCGCGAACCCGATGGTGACCGCCGGGTTGATCTGCCCGCCCGACAACGGCGCCGAGGTGTAGGCGCCGGCCAGGACGCCGAAGCCCCAGCCGAAGGTGATGACGATCCAGCCCGCGCCCTGGGCCTTGGATCTGTTCAGGGTGACGGCGGCGCACACACCCGCGCCGAAGAGAATCAGAATCGCTGTACCGATCAACTCGCCGACAAAGATGTCTCCGTGGCTCATGGCGGCTCCTAGGCTCTCGCCCGGAACGATCCGCTCCGGGCCACCGTGCAGGGTGCGTTCCCATGGCTACTTCAGCCGAGAGCAGGGAGATCCCGCGCCCCGCCCGGCGTCCGTGACGAGCGTGCCGTCGCAGTGGAATCGCCCGCGGGAACGGCCTTCTGAGCAGGCCGGAGACCCGAGTGATGAGGCGCCCGATGGCGCCTTGGTGCGGCGATGCCGACCGACACCCGGAAGTGTTCACCGGCACCCAGGGGGCGTCAAGGTCGCGGACCGCACCGGTTGGGAGGGCCGCTACGGCAGTGACGGAGTGCTCGACGACGCGGGCATCCGGACGTGCGTCCCGCTGTCGGATCAGCCGGTCAGGGTCTGCCCGTACGTCTTCATCGGCCCCGCACGGGTGCCGCGGCGGACCTCGAAGCCGGGCAGTCCGGCGCGCGCCAGCACCCAGCTCGCTCCGTCAAGGGACTTGGCGGCCTGTTTGAGGGGCGCCAGCGAGGTGGCCGCCTGCCGGTGGTCGAGCACGCTGCCGGGCGCGCACAGCACGGTGGCCAAGGACAGCGTGACGGCCCGTCCGGCCGCGGCCCAGGGAGTGTCGAGCACCGCCGTGGCCAGCGGGTCGAGGGTGTCGGGGTCGGCGAGGACCAGGAAGTCGTCGCCTCCGATGTGCCCCACCAGCGTCGCCCCGGACGCCGAGTGCTGGAGCGCCCGCCCCACCGACCGGATCAGCTCGTCACCGGCGGCGAAGCCCGCGCCGTCGTTGACCTGCTTGAAGTGGTCGATGTCCAGCCAGCTCAGAGCGAACGTCCGGCCGTCCGCGATCCGCCGGTCCACCTCCCCGGTGATCCTGTCCGAACCGGGCAGCCGGGTCAGCGGGTTGAGCCCCGCCGCCTCCTCGACCCGGCTCTCCGAGAGCGCCCGTACGAGATCGGCGAGGCGTACGACCCCCACGCACCGCCCGTACCGGTCGACGACCGCGACGTCGTCGGACGTACGGTCCCGGTCCCCGTCGGCGACCACGTCGAGCACTTCCCAGGCCGTGGCGTCGATGCCGACCGTTCGCGGCACGTCACCGAGCTTGGCGGCCGGTCTGTCCGCGTACAACGCGTGCCCGTAGCGCCCGGACATCGACAGCAGGAAGCGTGACCGGTGCACCGAGCGGACCGGGGTCCCGAACGGGTCGACGAGCAGGACGCCGGACACCTCGGGCGACCCGGTGAGCAGAGCCCTGACCTCTCCGGCCGACGCGGTCGCGGGGAGCAGCGCGGCCGGGCGGACGAACTGTCCCACGGACGGGCCGGACCGGGGCGCGTCCCGGCCCACGGGCGACAGCACCGGAACGTATACGTCCGCCGAAGGCCGGCGGGCGGGCGGCGCGAACAGGTCCCCCTGGGCGAGCTGCGCGCCCGCCGACACCGCGGCGGCGCAGTGCAGTTCCGTCTCGACCCCCTCGACCGACAGCAGCGCGCCGAGCTGCTCGCAGAGCGTCCGCATCGCGCGCACCGCCGCGGGCCGTGTCAGCAGGGAGACGTCGAGCTTCATCAGCTCGGGGGCGAGATCGGTGAGCAGACGCAGGGGCACGTCGCCGTCGCCGATCCCGTCCGCGCAGATCCGGAAGCCCTCGCCGCGCAACGCGGCCACCGCCTCCAACAGGGCGTGCTGCGGCACATGGGTGTACGGGGGGACGACGTCGACGGTGATCTCGCAGGGCAGCCGCCCGGCTTCCCTGACCTCGGCGCGCAGCGCGGAGAGCCGGCCCAGATCGGCCAGCGTCCCGGCGAACACGTTGACGTGCAGGGGCAGCAGCGTCTCCCTTCGGGCTGCGGCCCGGATGGCCAGCGCGGCCAGCCGGCCGTCCAGTTCGGGATCGCGGCGGGCCCGCGCCAGGATGTCGCCCGACTCCGGCCGGGCGAGCGATTCCAGCGCCGCCACCCCTCCGGTCGTCAGATTGACGACCGGCTGGAAGGCGAAACGCACCATATCCGTCCAGGAGGGCACACCAGCATGGTCCCGCCGTCGGCGTGCGCCGGTGGGCGATTCACGAGGTGTTCACGCAGCATTCCGGGGTCGTCACAGAAGGTGGGCAGCCGGGTCCGCGCACCGCACGGACCCGCCTGCCGTGACCGGTTCTGAGCGCTGTGCATGCTGTGCCGGGAGGGGCTCCAGGGGCCGTGTCCGGGCTATCGCACCGCCACGACCGAGGAGCCGTGCCCGAACAGCCCCTGGTTCGCGGTGATCCCCACCCGTGCCCCGGGGACCTGACGGTCACCCGCGTCGTCGCGCAACTGCCAGGTGAGCTCGCACACCTGGGCTATGGCCTGTGCAGGGACGGCCTCTCCGAAGGAGGCGAGTCCGCCGCTGACGTTCACCGGTACGCGTCCGCCGAGGGCCGTGGCGCCCTCCCTCAGGAGTTTGGCGGCCTCGCCCTCCCCACAGAGTCCGAGGTCCTCGTACCACTGGAGTTCCAGGGCGGTCGACAGGTCGTAGACCTCGGCGAACGAGAGATCCTCGGGTCCGACGCCGGCCTCCTCGAAGGCGGCCCGGGCGATGGACGCCCTGAAGGTCTCCGGGGCGGGCTCCACGGCGGCCGCGGAGTCCGTGGCGATGTCCGGCAGATCCAGCACCGTGTTCGGATAGCGCGGCGACACGGTCGACACCGCGCGGATCCGCACCGGCTCGGCGGTCCGGTGCCGGCGCGCGAACTCCATGCCCGTCAGCACCACCGCGGCGCCGCCGTCCGAGGTCGCGCAGATGTCGAGCAGCCGCAGCGGATCGGCGACCACGGCGGACGCGGCCACGTCATCGGCCGTGACCCGCTCGCGGTACCGGGCGTTGGGGTTGAGCGCGCCCGCGGCCGCGTTCTTCACCTTGACCTGCGCGAAGTCCTCTGTGGTGTCGCCGTACAGGGCCATCCGGCGGCGCGCGTACAGCCCGAAGTACGTCGGGTTCGTGGCCCCGAGGACGCGGAAGCGCAGCCAGTCCGGGTCGTCCGGCCGGTCCCCGCCCGCGGGCCGGAAGAACCCCTTGGGCGCCGCGTCCGCGCCCACCACGAGGACCACTTCGGCGAGGCCCGAGAGGATCTGCGCGCGGGCCGTGCCCAGTGCCTGGGCCCCGGAGGCGCAGGCCGCGTACACGCTCGTCACCCGTGCTCCCTGCCATCCCAGGGCCTTCGCGAACGTCGCTCCCGCCACGTACCCCGGATAGCCCCCGCGCACGGTGGACGCTCCGACCACCGAGTCGACGTGCCGCCAGTCGATCCCCGCGTCGGCGAGAGCCGCGTGCGCGGCGGCGACTCCGTACTCGGTGAAGGGGCGTCCCCACTTGCCCCAGGGGTGCATGCCCACACCGAGCACCGCCACATCACCGGTCATGTCCTCGCCCCCGTCCGCTCCGAGCCCTGAGTGCCGTGCCTCTCATGACGTCACCCCTGTCGGACGCCAGTGCCACGTCGTCCAGGTCGTCTCCTCGTCCTCGTTCAGCACACCGGGGACGACCTCCACCTCCATGCCCACCGCCAGATCGGCGACGGTGATCCCGGGAACCGCCTGCCCCAGCACCACGAGGCGCTCGGATTCCAGTTCCACAGCGATCAACGCGCAGGGTTGCCACGAGAGTTCCGGATCCGTCACATAGGGTGACGGAGGCCGGTACCGGCTGTCGGTGTACGACCAGACGCGTCCGCGGGGGGACAGGGGGACCTCCGTCAGCTCGCCGCCCGCGCACCCCGGATTGCGGCAGTGGTTGTCCTCCCGGGGGAAGAACACCGAGGCGCACGCCGAGCATCGCGTGCCGAGCAGGCGGAAGTCGTTCCCCTCCCCGTCGAACCACCCGGCGACGACAGGTGTGCGTGTGCGCGACACGGTTCCTCCACGACACTCGATCTGACGGAACGTCAGAAGTGTGCCACGGGCACCGGGAATTGGGCAGGGCGCCCGCCCCTCCAGCCGTTCCGCCCGGCCGGTCCGCCTGGCCGGCTCATCCGGTCCGAATCCCGGGACGGCCGCCCGGTGATGGGCTACAGTCCGCGGCGTGTCCGAAACCCCGCACCCGCCCGCCGACTTCGCGCCCGATTCGCACTGTTCGAGCTGCGGCGCCCCCTACGGAGAGGGCATCTCCGGCTGGCCCCGCACCTGCGCCGCCTGCGGCACGGTCGCCTACCGCAATCCGCTGCCGGTCGCGGTCGCCCTTCAGGCCGTCCACGACGACCAGGGAGCCGCCCTCGTCGTCATCACCCGGACCATCGCGCCCGCGCGCGGGGGTGTGGCCCTGCCCGGTGGGTTCATCGATCACCGGGAGGACTGGAGACAGGCCGTCGTGCGCGAGCTCAAGGAGGAGACGGGCATCGACGCGGCGAGCAGGGACGTGCGGCTCGCCGACGCGATGAGCTCCCCCGCGGGCCATCTGCTGCTCTTCGGGCTCCTCCCCGAGCGCTCGGCCACCGAACTCCCGGTATCCGCCGCCACGGACGAGACGGAAGGCTGGCACCTGCTGCGCCGGCCGGCCGAACTCGCCTTCCCGCTCCACACCCTGGCGGTCCGCGCCTGGTTCGAGGGGCGGTACGTCTGAGGGTCAGGGACGCGCTGTCCCCAGCCCCCGCACCCGTACGGGACACGACGGCTCGACCAGGCCGCCCGCGCCGGCCCGCCGCACCACCACGTCGTCCCCGTCCCAGCGGGACACATGGCGTTCGGCCTCCGGCTCCTCCCATCCGTCGCCCGGGTCCGGCACGACGAGCCCGCCTCCGGTGCCTCCCGGCGGGGGCGCCCACACCTCCAGCTCCGGACCGCCGTCGGCGCCGCGCACCGGCAGGACGGCACCGGCCCGCGCGAACACCGGAATCCGTGACAGGGGGGCGTCGACCACCACCTGTGCCGGCCCCTCGTACGCCTCCCCGGTGGCCGTGTCGTACCAGCGTCCCCGCGGCAGCTGCACGGTCCGCCGTATCGCCCCCGGGTCCAGCACCGGCGCCACCAGGAGGCTGTCGCCGAGCAGGAAGGCGTCCTCGCAGTCGCGCAACGCCCGGTCCTCGGGGCTGCCCCACCACAGGGGCCGCACGTAAGGGGACCCGGTGCGGCGTGCCGTGTGCGCCAGCGTCATGAAGTACGGCAGCAGCCGCCGCCGTTCCAGGAGAGCCACGCGCGCGTGCTCCAGCACCTCGTCGCCGAACTCCCAGGGCTCCCTGCGCCCGGCCCGCAGACTCGCGTGCGTGCGGAACAGCGGTAGGTACGCCCCGAGCTGGAACCAGCGCAGATACAGCTCGGGAGACGGGCTGCCGTCGAAGCCGCCCACGTCCGGTCCCGAATAGGGCACCCCGGACAGCCCGAGGCCCAGCACCAGGGACAACGAAGCCCGCAGCCCGGGCCAGCCCGTGGCCACGTCCCCGGACCAGGTCCCCGCGTACCGCTGGAGGCCCGCCCAGCCGGAGCGCGAGAACAGGAACGGCCGCTCCTGGGGGACGAGTTCACGCAGCCCCTCGTAGGCGGCCCGGGCCATGCCCAGCGCGTACACGTTGTGCGCCTCGCGGTGGTCACCGCCGCGGCCCTCCAGCGAGTGCCGGGCCGAACGCGGCAGCGTCGACTCCCCGAAGGCGGCGAACGACGTCGGCTCGTTCATGTCGTGCCAGAACCCGGCGAACCCCTGCGCGAGCCGCTCCTCGTAGAGCCTGCCCCACCACGCCCGCGCGCGCGGGTCCGTGAAGTCGGGGAAGACGGCCTCCCCGGGCCAGACGACGCCTCGCACGAGCTGTCCCGAGGCGTCCCGCACGAAGGCGTCCTCGGCGAGACCGCTGTCGTACACGGCGTTGCCCGGCTCCGCCTTCACCGCCGGGTCGATGATCGACACCAGCCGGATGCCGTCCCGCCGCAGCTCCTCGGCGAGGAGCGGAAGCTTCGGGAACCGCTCACGGTCGACGGTGAACACCTGGTGGGCGTCGTAGTGGTCGATGTCCAGGTGCACGGCGTCCAGCGGCAGGTCACGCTCCTGATAGCCGGCGACGATCCGCCGGACCTCCTGCTCGCTGCCGAAGCCCCACCGCGCGTGCTGGTACCCCAGCGCCCATGCCGGAGGCAGCGCCGCGCCACCGGTCAGCGAGGCCCAGGAGTGCAGCACGCGCGCGGGAGTGCCCACCATCACCCAGCACCGCAGCGGACCGCCGTCCATGCGCAGCTCGCACGATCCGGCCCGGTCGTGCCCCGAACCGGCACCCTCCTTGCCCTCGCGCAGGGCCATCGTGCCGTCCCAGGACGTGTCGTGGAACACGAGATGGGTGCCCGCGTCGGCGACGACCATCTGCACGGGCATCGTGAGGTACAGCGGATCGTCACTCGGCCCGAACGCCTGGCCGGGATCCGTGTTCCACAGCCGGTACGTCCCCTCGCGCAGCCGGAGTCCGGAGGCCCGTCCGCCCAGGCCGAAGAACCGGGCGTCGGCGGGCACTTCGGAGCGCTGCATCCAGCGGGCCGCGCCGCCGTCGACGGGTTCCCACCACCGGGGCGGCAGATCGCGGCGCAGGGCCACGCCGCCGGGCGTGAGCACCTGGACCGCGCCGTGCCGCGATACCGCGACCGTGACCCGCTCGGCCACGACCCTCCAGCCGCCGTCCTTGTCAGGTTCCAGGACCGCTCGCGGGTCCGGGTCGGGAATGCGGCCCGCGAGCGCGTACGACGGCTCCGGCGCGACTCCGTCCCAGCCCCAGAAGACCGCCCCGCCCACCGTGACCGTGATCCGCAGCTGCGAGCGCGTGAAGCGGACGACCCCGCCACCGGGGCCCGGCTCCACACCGGTCACGGGACCCGGAACCCGCGCCCGCTCGGCCCCCCGCTGCGGCAGTCCGGCGGCGTCAGCACGCCGCCTGCGCCACGCGGCCCGCACCGTGAGCAACCCCTGAGTGGTACCCCCCGAGCCGACCGCTTTCACCGAACGCACCAGGTCACGACCGTCCATGCTGCTCACCCTGCCACTACCCGCGCCCGTTGAGTGCGTCGTTCAACTGCCGTTCACCTGTTGCAGCGCCACATCTTCATGTTGCCGACTATGTGTGGCGTGCCCTGGTAAAGAAGTCGATCACATGGCATCGTCCGTGTCAGCCGCGCACCGCGCACACCCCCGCTCGTGCGCGACCGACGCACACGACGCGCACAGTCCGGGAGCCGCCCCATGTCCACCACGAACCCCTCACCACTCTGGCAGCCCAGCGCCGACGGCATCGCCCGGGCGCAGGTCACGAAGTTCCAGGCCTGGGCGGCCGAACGGCACGGAGCCCCGGCCGACGGAGGCTACGCGGCCCTGCACCGCTGGTCGGTCGACGAACTGGACACGTTCTGGAAAGCCGTCACGGAGTGGTTCGACGTACGGTTCTCGACCCCCTACGCGCGCGTGCTCGGCGATCGCGCCATGCCCGGAGCCGAGTGGTTCCCCGGAGGGACCCTCAACTACGCGGAGCACGCCCTGCGCGCCGCGGACACCCGCGCGGACGAACCGGCCCTCCTGTACGTCGACGAGACCCATGAGTCCGTCCCCGTGACCTGGTCCGAGCTGCGCGGCCAGGTCGGCTCCCTGGCCGCCGCGCTGCGCGCCCTCGGCGTGCGCCCGGGAGACCGGGTCAGCGGCTACCTCCCGAACATCCCGCAGGCCGTGGTCGCGCTGCTGGCCACGGCCGCCGTGGGCGGCGTCTGGACGTCCTGCGCCCCCGACTTCGGCGCCCGCAGCGTCCTCGACCGCTTCCAGCAGGTCGAACCCGTCGTCCTGTTCGCCGTCGACGGCTACCGCTACGGAGGCAAGGAGCACGACCGCCGGGACACGGTCGCCGAGCTGCGCCGCGAACTGCCCACCCTGAACGCCGTCGTGCACATCCCGCTGCTCGGCACCGAGGCACCCGAGGGCGCCCTGGACTGGTCGGCGCTGACCTCGGCCGACACCGAGCCCGTCTTCGAGCAGGTCCCCTTCGACCACCCGCTGTGGGTGCTCTACTCCTCCGGCACGACCGGCCTGCCCAAGGCCATCGTCCAGTCCCAGGGCGGCATCCTCGTCGAGCACCTCAAGCAGCTCGGACTGCACTGCGACCTGGGCTCCGAGGACCGCTTCTTCTGGTACACGTCCACCGGCTGGATGATGTGGAACTTCCTCGTCTCCGGCCTGCTGACGGGCACCACGATCGTGCTGTACGACGGCAGCCCCGGGTACCCCGACACGGGCGCCCAGTGGCGCATCGCCGAACGCACCGGAGCGACCCTGTTCGGCACGTCCGCCGCCTATGTGATGGCCTGCGGCAAGGCGGAGGTCCACCCCGCGCGCGACTTCGACCTCAGCCGAGTGCGGTGCGTGGCCACGACCGGCTCGCCGCTGCCGCCGGACGGATTCCGCTGGCTGCACGACGAGGTCCGCGAGGACCTGTGGATCGCCTCCGTCAGCGGCGGCACCGACGTCTGCTCCTGCTTCGCCGGAGCGGTTCCCACACTCCCGGTGTACATCGGCGAGCTCCAGGCCGCCGGCCTCGGCACCGACCTCCAGTCCTGGGACCCCAGCGGAAAGCCCCTCGTCGACGAGGTCGGTGAACTGGTCGTCACCAATCCCATGCCGTCGATGCCCGTCCGCTTCTGGAACGACCCCGACGGCAGCCGCTACCACGACAGCTACTTCGACACGTACCCCGGAGTGTGGCGCCACGGCGACTGGATCACCGTCACCTCACGGGGCTCGGTCGTGATCCACGGACGCTCCGATTCGACGCTCAACCGCCAGGGCGTGCGCATGGGCTCGGCCGACATCTACGAAGCCGTCGAACGCCTCCCCGAGATCAAGGAGTCGCTCGTCATCGGCGTCGAACAGCCCGACGGCGGCTACTGGATGCCGCTGTTCGTCCATCTCGCGCCCGGAGCCGTCCTCGACGAGGACCTCCTGAAGCGCATCAAGGGGACGATCCGCGAGCAGCTCTCCCCGCGCCACGTGCCCGACGAGGTCATCGAAGTACCCGGAGTGCCCCACACCCTGACCGGCAAGCGCATCGAGGTGCCCGTCAAGCGACTCCTCCAGGGCGCCTCCATGGAGAAGGCCGTCAACGTGGGTTCCGTGGACAACGTCGAACTCCTGCGCTTCTACGAGAAGCTGGCGCGCGAGCGCGGCTGATCAGCCTCCGTAGGTGGCCTCCGACTCGCCGAGCACGGCCGCGAAGTCGGAGGCCAGGCGCGCGGCGTCGGCGGGCGTGAGGTCCGTGACCGAGACGCGCACGCCGGGCGCCGCCGAGGTCCTGAAGCGCGCCCCGGCCGCTACCCACCAGCCGTACGAGCGCAGCCCGTTCACCACGGCCGACTCGTCCCGCACGGGCACCCAGACGTTCATCCCGCTCACCCCCCGGGCCTTCGTACCGCGATCGGCGAGCTCGCGGATCAGCGCGGTCCTGCGCAGCGCGTACGTCTCCTCGGCGCGGGCCACCAACGCGCGCGTGCCCTCGTCCGTCATCAGCCCGTACACCGTCTCCTGGAGCAGATGACTGACCCAGCCGGACGTCAGCAGCAGACGGCCGTCATGACGGGCCAGGGTCGTCGGATCGCACGCGGCGGCCGCCCACCGCAGGTCGGTCCCCAGGAACTTGCTCACCGTGCGCACATGGACCCAGCGCTTCGGACCGCCCGAGGTGAGCGTGCGCAGTGGCGCGCCGGCCACCGAGGACGCGTGGTCGTTCTCCACGACCAGCACGTCGGGTGCCTCCCGGAGCACGTCGACGAGCGCGTCCCGCCGTTCCTCGGAGAACGCGCCGCCCCACGGATTCTGCGCCCGCGGACTGCACACGAGCGCGCGTACCCCCGCCCGTAGCGCGGTCCGCAGGGCGTCCGGTCGGATGCCCCGGTCGTCCACCGCGACCGGAACCGTACGCAGGCCCAGGGCCGTGACCAGGTCCAGCAGATGGTGGTAGCCGGGATCCTCCATCGCGACCGCGTCCCCCGGACGCAGTTCCACCGACAGCAGCCGTCCGATCAGGTCCAGCGCGCCATGGGCGAAGGTCACCTGCTCCACCGGCACCCCGTCGGGCTCCAGCCAGTCGCGCACGGCCTCCTCCAGCCGGGCCAGACGCGGTGTGGAGCGATGGGAGCGCGCACCGGGGGAGAGCCGCGACGGCGGCACCAGCAGGGGGAGCAGCTCGGGGTCCGGATGCCCGCCCGCCAGATCGCGCAGCCCGTCCGGCACGCGCGGGGGCCGCCGGGACGCCACCGAGGGCGCGGCGGCGACCACGGTCCCGCCGCGCCCCCGGGTCACGACGATCGCGCGCTGCCGCAGCTCCCGGTACGCCGTCGCGACCGTCCCGGGGCTCACGCCGAGGCGATCGGCCAGGGCCCGCACGGGAGGCAGTGCCGAACCCGGCTCCAACGCACCCTCGGCCACGCCCCGTTCGACGGACGCGGCAATTCCCTTGGCGGTCGTACCGCTGATCGAATATTGTGCTGCCACGTTGCTGAGTATGTATCAATACATAATCCGAGGCAAGGGGGAGCAGTGATCCGGACCCATCGCGCAGCCGCATGGGCGACACGTGTACCAGGGGGCCCCGACGGCCGGAGAATGCTCTGGATCGCCCTGGTCGACCGCTCCGGCAGCGGCCTGTGGGCGGCCGTCTCCGTCCTGTACTTCACCTACGTCACCGGCCTCTCCGTCGCACAGATCGGTACCCTCGTGGCCGCCGCCGGAGCGGTCGGCATCGCGGGCGCGCCCCTGGGCGGACGAATCGCCGACCGCCTGCCGCTCACCCGCGTCCTGATCGCGCTCCAACTGCTGCGGGCCCTCGCCTCCTTCGCCCTGCTGACCACCGACAACTACGCCCTCCTCCTCGCGTTCTCCGCCGCAGGCAGCTTCGGGGACCGCGCCGCGAACGTCCTCACCAAGCTCTATGCCACCCGCGTCTCAGGACCCGACCGCGTCCGCTACCAAGCCCTCAACCGCACCGTCGCCAACGCCGGCTGGGCCCTGGGAGGCCTCGTCGCGGCGGGCGCGCTGACCCTCGGGACCACCGCCGCGTACCGAGGACTGCTCGCGGGCGACGCCCTCTCGTTCGTCGCCGTCGCCCTCGCGACCGCCCGCTGCGGCGAGCCGCCCTCCGCCACCCGCACCGTCGCGACATCGAAGGACCCCGTCCCCACGGCGCGACCCGGTGGCCCCTGGCGCGACCGCACCTACCTCGCCTACGTCGCCACCGAGACCGTCCTCTTCCTCGACGACGCCGTGTTCAAGGTCGGGCTGCCCCTGTGCATAGCCCACTCCGACGTCGCCCCCCACGGCCTCGCGCCGCTGCTGATGGTCCTGAACAACGTGATGGTCGTGACCCTCCAGGTCCCCCTGGCCCGGTTCGGCGTCGGCACCGCCGCGGCACGCTCACTCCTGGTCCCGCTCTCCGCCGCCTTCGCCCTCGGCGGTGCCGCCATGGCCCTCTCAGCAACCGGCGGTGTCATGACCGCGACCCTCCTGCTGACCGCGGCCGCCGCACTGTTCACGGTCGCGGAGATGCTCCACGCCACCGTCTCCTGGGAACTCTCCGTCGCCCTCGCACCGGACACCGCGCAGGGCGCCTACCTCGGCGTCCACGGACTCGCTCAGGCCGTCCAGCGCAGCGCCGGACCACTCGCCGTCACGGCGGCCATCGCCACCGGCCCCCTCGGCTGGACCCTCTTCGGTGCCGCCATAGCCGCGACCTGCATGTTTCAGCACCGCCTCGTGCGCGACCGGCTCACCCGCCCCGCGTTGTCAGTGCCGCCGGTTACTGTGAGTGAGCATTGATCGACTGCGCACAGGGGGAAAAATGGCGCACACCCAACAGCACACCATGCGACGCGTCCTGCGCCGCGAAATCGCGGGCACCATCGGCCTGCTGACCGACGAACAGGACTTCCGGGCGATGCGGCGCTACCGCACGTTCGCCTTCGCCGACCACAGCACCTATCTCCAACAGGTCGAAGCCCTGCTCAAGACACTCGCGTCGCAGGGCAACCACACCACGGTGGCCCTCTTCGACCCCGAGGAGTACGCCGAGTTCTGCGCCGAGAGCGGCCTGGAACCCGACACCCCGGCCAGCCGGACCCGCTTCACCGCCCAACTGGGCGCGACCGGCCCCACCATCCCCTACGAAGGGCAGCCCCTCGGCGAGCTGGTGCCGGACCTCGTCGACGAAGCCGTCCGACGGGCCACCTGGGAGTACGCGACCACGCTCCTCGCCCGCATCGGAACCTGCGCGACCTGCGGCGAGGACATCGGCCGCGCCTCCTTCATCCGCGCCGCCCACCTCCTCGCCAGGGTCGTCGACACGGCCAGCCCGGGCGAACTCCACCTCGTGTGCAGTGTCTCGACCGTCCCCGACACGCTCGTCGCCGTACTGCGCACCGAGGGACGCACCGAAGGCGCCACACGCCTCGACGAATCCGAAGCCCTCGAATTCACCACCGTCCTCGCCCTCGGAATCGCCACCCGGAGCGCCTGCGGACTCGTCATGCGCACCACCGCACCCGACACCACCGACCGTGTCTACGGATGGCGCCTGCGCGGAGAGGACCTGGAACCCCTAACCGCCGGAGAGGTCTTCGACGCCTACTGCACCGACCTCGACTCCGGTGACCTGGTCTCCCCGGAGTCGGGCGTCGACTACTGCGAACCGCCCGGCCTCGACGACGGGGACGACGAGGCCGGCGACGTCGACGAGGACAAGGGGAGGGGCCACAGCCACTGAACGCGGAAGGGGCGTCCCATCCGCAGATGGAACGCCCCTCCGTACCGCCGACCGCCGGTGCCCGACGGTCCGCCCGGCTACTCGCCGGACAGCACCGCCTGCGCTGCGGTGCGCGCCTCTTCCGCCGTGTCCGCGGCACGCGCGGCCGAGGCCGCCCGCTCGCACTGCGCCAGCGTGTACTTCGCCAGCGTCGCCCGCACGTAGGGGATCGACGCGGCACCCATCGACAGGGAGGTGACACCCAGACCGGTCAGCACACAGGCCAGCAGCGGATCCGACGCGGCCTCACCGCAGACACCACAGCTCTTGCCCTCGGCCTTCGCCGCCTCGGCGGACAGCGCGACCAGGTCGAGCAGCGCCGGCTGCCACGGGTCCTGGAGCCGGGACACCGCACCCACCTGCCGGTCGGCGGCGAAGGTGTACTGCGCGAGGTCGTTGGTGCCCAGGGACAGGAACTCGACCTCCTGGAGGATCGAGCGCGCACGCAGCGCGGCCGACGGGATCTCCACCATGGCGCCGAACTTCGCCCGCAGTCCGGCATCACGGCACGCGTCGGCGAACGCCTTGGCGTCCGTTCGGTCGGCGACCATCGGCGCCATCACCTCGAGATAGACCGGCAGTCCCTCCGAGGCCTTCGCGAGGGCGGTCAGCTGCGTACGCAGCACGTCGGGGTGGTCGAGCAGCGAGCGGAGACCCCGGACGCCGAGCGCCGGGTTCGGCTCGTCGGCCGGCGTCAGGAACTCCAGCGGTTTGTCGGCACCCGCGTCCAGGACGCGCACAACGACACGGCCCTCGGGGAACGCCTCGAGCACCTGACGGTAGGCCTCGACCTGCTTCTCCTCGGACGGCGCCTGCTTGCTGTCGTCGAGGAACAGGAACTCGGTACGGAACAGACCGACGCCCTCGGCTCCGGCCTCCACCGCCGCCGGCACGTCCGCGGGGCCGCCGACGTTCGCCAGCAACGGCACCTTGTGTCCGTCGGAGGTGGCACCCGGGCCGGTCGTGGCGGAGAGCGACGCCTTGCGCTCGGCCGCCGCGGCCGCCAGCTGCGCCTTCTTCTCGGTGCTCGGCTCCACGAAGATCTCGCCCGTGCTGCCGTCGACCGCGACGACCGTGCCCTCGGCGAGCTCACCCGCGCCGGGCAGTGCCACGACGGCCGGTACGCCCAGGGCACGCGCAAGGATGGCGCTGTGGCTGGTCGGCCCGCCCTCCTCGGTGACGAAGCCGAGGACCAGGGTCGGGTCGAGGAGCGCCGTGTCGGCGGGCGCGAGGTCGCGCGCGATGAGGACGTAGGGCTCGTCGCTGTCCGGGACGCCCGGCATGGGCACGCCGAGCAGCCGGGCGACGATACGGTTCCGCACGTCGTCGAGGTCGGCCACGCGTCCGGCGAGGTACTCGCCCGCGCCGGCCAGCAGGGCCCGGTAGGCGGCGAGCGCGTCGTAGACCGCGCGCTCGGCCGTGCTGCCGACGGCGATGCGCCGGTTCACATCGGCTGTCAGCTCGGGGTCCTGGGCCATCATGGCCTGCGCCTCGAGCACCGCCTGGGCCTCGCCGCCGGCCAGATTGCCGCGCGCAATCAGGTCGGCCGCCACGTCCTCCACGGCCTTGCGGGCGCGCGCCTGCTCGCGGGCCGCGTCCTCCGGGGGGATCTGCTTGGCAGGCGGTTCGAGAACCGCCGTTCCCATGTGCCGAACCTCGCCGATCGCCACACCGTGGCTCACGCCGACGCCTCGCAGCGTTGTCTCCATCTCACCCGTCTCCGAATAGTGCGGCGGGGTAGCCGCCGTGATCGTTGTCGAACGCGCCGTCCAGGACGGCGCCGGTGTCACTGCCAGCCGAAGAGCACGTCGCCGGCCTTGACCTCACCGACCTCGACGACGTCCGAGAGGGAGTCGGCCGTGGCTTCGAGGGCCACGACCGGGCACACGGGGGACTTGCCGGCCGCCTCGACGGCGGCGGGGTTCCAGCGCACGATGCCCTGGCCCCGGGTCACGGTGTCGCCCTTGTTGACGAGCAGCTCGAAGCCCTCGCCGTTCAGCTGCACCGTGTCGATGCCGAGGTGCGTGAGCACGCCGTGGCCCTCGCCGTCGACGACGACGAACGCGTGCGGGTGCAGGGAGACGATCACTCCGTCCACGGGAGCGACGGCCTCCGAGGGCTCGCGCTCAGGGTCGATCGCGGTGCCGGGGCCGACCATCGCTCCTGAGAACACGGGGTCCGGTACCGCGGCGAGTCCGATGGCACGTCCTGCAAGAGGGGACGTCACGGTGGTCATGGAAAGCCTCCGAGGGGGGTGGAGATCTGTACGGGCCGTCACTGCCTGTCCCGGACAGGACACTGTTGAGCAGGGTATGTCATATGAAGTGCCGGTTCCGCGCGAGAGATCCCGGTTGGCGCCGTAGAGGACAGGGCAAACGATTTGCGCCCGCTCCCGCACCCCATGTAGAGTCGTACTCCTGCCTGAGGCTGAGCGGCGTGACCAAGGCGTCGTTGCCCGGCAGCACCCAACTTGTCAGATCCTATCTCGGGGTCGCCTTCCGCATGTCTGCGGGACGGTGGTCAGAGAGAAGCAAAAGGACTGATAGAGTCGGACTCGCCGGAAAGGGAAACGCGAAAGCGGAAACCTGGAAAGCGCCGAGGAAATCGGATACGGAAACGGTCTGATAGAGTCGGAAACGCAAGACCGAAGGGAAGCGCCCGGAGGAAAGCCCGAGAGGGTGAGTACAAAGGAAGCGTCCGTTCCTTGAGAACTCAACAGCGTGCCAAAAATCAACGCCAGATATGTTGATACCCCGTCTCCGGCCGATCGGCTGGGGCGAGGTTCCTTTGAAAAAGTCCTGCCCCTTTGGGGTAGGCGCACAGCGAGGACGCTGTGAACCGAGGGATTATTCCTCCCTCTGGTTCCGCTCTCGTGGTGTCGTCCCGATTACGGGAAAACATTCACGGAGAGTTTGATCCTGGCTCAGGACGAACGCTGGCGGCGTGCTTAACACATGCAAGTCGAACGATGAACCACTTCGGTGGGGATTAGTGGCGAACGGGTGAGTAACACGTGGGCAATCTGCCCTTCACTCTGGGACAAGCCCTGGAAACGGGGTCTAATACCGGATAACACTCCTACAGGCATCTGTGGGGGTTAAAAGCTCCGGCGGTGAAGGATGAGCCCGCGGCCTATCAGCTTGTTGGTGAGGTAGTGGCTCACCAAGGCGACGACGGGTAGCCGG
>NZ_JBHXDQ010000016.1:0-102234 GCF_042725875.1 Streptomyces sp. NPDC127038
GGGGGGGGGGGGGGGTGGGGGGGGGCGGCGGTGTGTGGGGGGGGCGCCGTGATCGGGGGTGCGCGCGGCCCCCCCTTCCGTGGGCCCCGCGGCCTCACGGGTTGATGTCGGCGCCCCCGCCCAGCTGGATGATCTGGGACGTGCTCAGGACCCCCGCGTAGGCCTGCACCTCGTCCACGTCGCCGTGCAGGTACTCGCCCCAGCCGTCACCGGCCCTGGCCCGGCCGACCTGGAGGGCGCCGGTGCTGTGCCAGCCGTTCGGGAAGCCGGCCGTGGCGGCGCCGCCGACGTTGCCGTCGACGACCAGCCTGATCGTGTCGGCCGCGTCGTCGTAGACCACCGCGAGGCGGTGGCCCGAGCCCTCGCCGCCGTCCGCCCACTCGGTCTCGGAGACCACCTTCTCCGGGGCTCCCGCCTCGTCCTTCTCCGGCATCACGAGCTGCCAGGAGTGCGTGGACGGCTCGTAGCGCACCTTGAAGGCGTCGGTGTGCTCGCCTGCCTGGGAGAGCACGGTCATCGGGTGGGCGGGCTCGGAGTCGGCGAGGCGCACGACGACGCCGAGCGTGAAGCTGTCCCCGGTGTCCACGACCGGTCCGTCGGTGGCCGCGTAGCCGCTCTCGCCGTCCAGGCGCAGATGCCCGCCGCCGACGAGCGCCGGGGGCACGTAGGTGCAGTCCGGGTCGATCTCCGGGATGCAGGAGTCGTCGCCTCCCCGGTAGACCGTCGCGCCCGTGCCGAGCCGCAGCGGGGAGCCGCCGTCCCGCTCGGGGCTCGCGCCGTCCGTCGCGGTCTCCAGCGACCAGTGGCCGAGCCGCTTCGGGGCGCGGCCGGCCAGTTCGGTCACCTCGCCCGGGACGACGACCCGGTCGTGGACCTGGACGTCACCGACCTCGCCGTGCCAGCGGTCGCGGTAGCCCGCGGTGCCGCGGGCGCGGCCGATCTGGAACGCCCCGGCCGCCTCGGCGGGCGTCGCGTCCACCGCGGTGCCGGTCTCGTGGCCGTTGACGTACAGCCGTGCCTTCCCGGTCTCCGCGTCGTACACGCCCAGCACGTGGGCCCATTCGCCGGTTTCGGGCGCGCCGCCCGAGACCCGTGCGCCGCCGATCGCGAACGACCAGGCCGGACCGGTGTCCCCGCCGCGCAGGCCGAGGGTGAAGCCGGGCCCGCCGGCGTCCGTGTCCTGGCTGGCGATCGTCATGGTCCGGCCGGTCTCGGCGGGCCGCACCCAGGCGCCGACGGCGAAGGACTTGCGCAGGTCGGTGGCGGGGGCGTCCGGGGTGAGGAAGCCGTGGCCGCTGCCGTCCAGGCTCACCGTGGAGGTGATGCCGGTGCCCGACGGGGCGGGGCCGCCGAAGGCCGCGCCGATGCCCGCGCGGGCGGCGGTGCCCGTCTCCGCGGCCGCCTTCCGGGAGCCGGCCGCGTCGTCCAGCTTCCAGCGGGCGACGGAGGCGCGGCCGGACTGGACGTTGAAGTCGTAGGTGGTCTGGCCGCTGCTGCGGCCGGCCCGGTCGATCGCGCGGACCTGGACGTGCTTCGGCCCGCCGGTGAGCGGCAGGTAGGGAACGGTCACGGCCGCCCCCGGGCGCTCCGCTGCGACCGTCCCGCTCGGACCGCCCAGGAAGCTGTACGTGTAGGACACCACGTCGTCCGAGGGCGAGGCCATCGTGAAGTGGCCGTAGACGCCGACCCCGTCCACCCAGAACTGCTGGTCGGGGGTCGGGTATTCGGGCGAGGTGACCGTCGCGTTCTGCGGGTTCACGTCGTCGATCACGAACGAGCAGACCGAGCCCTCGCCCTCGTCGCTCCACGGCGAGGTCGCCTTGGTGTCGTTCGCGCGGACGTGCCAGGAGACGACGGTGTCGGCGGGGATGTCGTTCGGCATCGTCCAGTACTGACGCTGCCCCGACGACAGGGTGGGGGTGGTGTAGGAGCGGCGCTGCTCGACCCCCGCCGAGTCGGTCCACCAGGCCTCGAACTCGCCCTTGACCGGGCTCGACTCGGAGGGCTGGTTGTCCTCCTCCGGGTCGTGGAGCACGGCGCTGAGGCGGGGCGCCTGCGCGACGTACGGCAGGTCCGCCCCCGTCGCGCACGCCTTGCCCTCGGTCGCCAGATCCGCGACGAGCGGCTGCTTCGGCGGCAGGTTGTCGAGTGCGTACGCGGTTCCGCCCGCGGTGGTCAGCAGCGCCACCGCGCAGCACCCGACCGCCGGCCATCCACGCACGACGGTTTTTCTTCTCAAATCGCCCTCCCCTGTCGGCACTTGAGCTTGTCGATCAAGCAAGCCGCATGAACCTAACAGGGGCCACCGACAGGGCAGAAAGGGATTTCTCTCAGTCGAGCACCGGCAGCAGTTCCGGCAGGTGGCCGTCGGAGGCGGCCGCCGTGCGTTGCCGTTCGAGGGGGACCTCGCCGTACACGGTCGTACGGGGCCTGGCGGGGCGCCCCGCGGCCTCGGCGACCGCGACCAGGTCCTTGACCGACATGTAGGAGCCGTAACGGGAGCCCGCCATACGGGAGATGGTCTCCTCCATGAGCGTGCCGCCCAGGTCGTTCGCGCCGGAGCGGAGCATCTCGGCGGCACCCTCGGCGCCCAGTTTGACCCAGCTGGTCTGGATGTTGGGGATGTGCGGGTGGAGCAGCAGGCGGGCCATCGCCATGACCGCGCGGTTGTCGCGGGCCGTCGGGCCGGGGCGGGCGATGCCGGCCAGGTAGACGGGGGCGTTGGTGTGGATGAAGGGGAGGGTCACGAACTCCGTGAAGCCGCCGGTCTGCTGCTGGATGCGGGAGAGCGTGCGGAAGTGGCCGAGCCAGTGGCGGGGCTGGTCGACATGGCCGTACATCATGGTGGAGGAGGAGCGGATGCCCAGTTCGTGCGCCGTGGTGATCACCTCGATCCAGGTCGCCGCGGGCAGCTTGCCCTTGGTCAGGACCCAGCGGACCTCGTCGTCGAGGATCTCGGCGGCGGTGCCGGGGATGGTGTCCAGACCCGCCTCCTTGGCCGCGGTCAGCCACTCGCGGATGGACAGGCCGGTGCGGGTCGCGCCGTTCACCACCTCCATCGGGGAGAAGGCGTGGACGTGCATGCCGGGGACGCGTTCCTTCACGGCCTTCGCGATGTCGAAGTACGCCGTGCCGGGCAGGTCCGGGTGGATGCCGCCCTGCATGCAGACCTCGACCGCGCCGACGTCCCAGGCCTGGGCGGCACGGTCGGCGACCTGCTCCAGGGAGAGGGTGTAGGCGTCGGCGTCCGTGCGGCGCTGGGCGAAGGCGCAGAAACGGCAGCCGGTGTAGCAGACGTTGGTGAAGTTGATGTTGCGGGTGACGATGTACGTGACGTCGTCGCCGACCGCGGCCCTGCGCACGTCGTCGGCGATCCGGCACAGGGCGTCGAGCGCCGGGCCGTCGGCGTGCAGCAGCGCGAGGGCCTCGTCGTCGGTCAGCCTCGTCGGGTCGTCGGCCGCGGTCGCCAGGGCCGCCCGTACGTCCGTGTCGATCCTGGACGGCACCATCCCCGGGGCCGCGGCCTCCTTCAGCTCAGCCCAGTCGCCGTACACGGTGTCGAAGTCCTCGCGGCGGTCGCCGGTGCGGCCCTCGGTGTCGATCGTGTGGTGCAGGTCGGTGCGCCCCGCGGACGTGAACGCCTCCTCGGGCTCCTGCCAGGGCCGGCCCTCGACGACCGCGTCCGGCAGCGCGAGGCCGGTCTCCGGGTCCGCCAGCGCCCGTACGTGCGGCAGCAGCCGCGGGTCCAGCCAGGGCTCGCCCCGCCGCACGAACTCCGGGTAGACGCAGAGGCGTTCGCGCAGCTCGAAGCCGGCCTCGGCCGACCGTTCGCGCAGCAGCTCGATCTGCGGCCAGGGGCGTTCGGGGTTGACGTGGTCGATGGTCAGCGGCGAGACCCCGCCCCAGTCGTCGATCCCGGCGCCGATGAGCCGGGCGTACTCGCCCGCGACCAGGTTGGGCGGCGCCTGGAGGCAGGCGGACGGGCCCAAGAGGTGCCGGGCGACGGCGACGGTGGCGATCAGTTCGTCCAGCTCGGCGTCCGGCATCCCGCGCATCGCGGTGTCCGGCTTGGCGCGGAAGTTCTGGATGATCAGTTCCTGGATGCCGTGGTGGGCCCGGGAGATCCGGCGCAGCGCGAACAGCGAGTCGGCGCGCTCCTCGTACGTCTCGCCGATGCCGATCAGCAGTCCGCTGGTGAAGGGGACGGAGGAGCGGCCGGCGTCCTCCAGGACCCGCAGCCGGACGGCGGGTTCCTTGTCCGGGGAGCCGAAGTGGGGGCCGCCGGGCTCGGACCACAGGCGGGTCGCGGTGGTCTCCAGCATCATGCCCATGGACGGGGCGACGGGCTTGAGCCGCTGGAAGTCGGTCCACGACATCACACCCGGGTTCAGGTGCGGCAGCAGGCCCGTCTCCTCCAGGATGCGGATCGAGATGGCCCGTACGTAGGCGATCGTGTCGTCGTAGCCGTGCGCGTCCAGCCATTCGCGGGCCTCGGGCCAGCGGTCCTCCGGCTTGTCGCCGAGGGTGATCAGGGCTTCCTTGCAGCCGAGTTCGGCGCCCTTGCGGGCGATGTCGAGGACCTCGTCCGGGGACATGAACATCCCGTGCCCGGCCCGGCGCAGCTTCCCGGGGACGGTGACGAAGGTGCAGTAGTGGCACTTGTCGCGGCACAGCCGGGTCAGCGGGACGAAGACGCTCTTGGAGTACGTGATGACACCGGGGCGGCCGGCCGCCTCCAGGCCCGCGTCCCGCACCCGCGCGGCCGAGGCGGCCAGGTCGTCCAGGTCCGTGCCGCGGGCCTGGAGCAGCACCGCCGCCTCGGCCTGGTCGAGCGCCACGCCGTCCCGCGCGCGCCGCAGCGCTCGCCGCATGGAGTTCGCCGTCGGCCCGGATCCGGGAGTCGCGCCCGTAGCGGAGGTCGTCATCCTTCGAGCATACGGTCGAGGCCGCCGGGCACAGCGGGACGCGAGGCGCTTCCCGCGCCGCGGTGCATGGGGCCGGCCCGGCCGCACGGCATCTGTCGGTCTCCCCGAAAGCCGTCGATTCCCCTGCCGTGCACCCGCGTTCACAGCCGGCTCCCACAGTGGTCCGTGGCACTTCGCATCACTCATGTCACTGTCACGCCCGACCCCAGGGGAGCAGCAGTTATGTGCGAGGACGACCACGGCATCGGCAGACGCGCGCTGTTCGTGACGGGGGCGGCCGCCGCCCTTACGTTGGGAGGCGTGACCTTTGCCGGCGGTGCGCACGCGGAAGCGGCGGACGACCAGGAGACCAGGACGGTGCGCGGCACGCTGCCCACCGGCTCCCCCGACTTCGTGTACCTCCCGGTCGACGTGCCGGCCGGGGTCGCGGAGATCCGGGTCTCCTACACCTACGAGAGGCCGTCGGTCCCGGCCGGCACGGCGGGCAACGCCCTGGACATCGGGGTCTTCGACGAGCACGGCACGGAGCTGGGCGGCCGGGGCTTCCGGGGCTGGTCGGGCGGCGCGCGCACGGAGTTCTTCATCCGCTCGGACGACGCGACCCCCGGCTACATCCCCGGGCCGGTCCGCCCCGGCACCTGGCACATCGCGCTCGGCCCGTACACGGTGGCGCCGCAGGGACTGGCGTACGAGGTCACGATCACCCTGACGTACGGGAAGCCCGTCCCGGCGCCGGAGCCGGTGTACCCGCCGTCGCGCGCCAAGGGCCGCGGCCGTGCCTGGTACCGCGGCGACTGCCACCTCCACTCCTGGTACTCCGACGGCCGCCGCACCCCCGCGGAGATCGCCGCGCTGGCGCGGTCGGCGGGCCTGGACTTCATCAACTCCTCGGACCACAACACGCACGCCTCGCATCCGCACTGGGCGGACCAGGCGGGCGACGACCTGCTGATCATGCTGGGTGAGGAGGTCACCACGCGGAACGGGCACGTGCTGGCGCTCGGCACGGAGCCCGGCACGTTCGTGGACTGGCGTTACCGGGCCCGCGACAACCGGTTCGGCCGGTTCGCGCGCCGGATCCGCGGGGCCGGCGGCCTGGTGGTGCCCGCGCACCCGCACGCCACCTGTGTCGGCTGCGGCTGGAAGTTCGGCTTCGGGGAGGCGGACGCGGTCGAGGTGTGGAACGGCCCGTACACCCCCGACGACGAGGTCACCCTCGCCGACTGGGACAACCTGCTCGTCGCCTCGGTGCGCGAGGGCCGCGGCTGGATCCCGGCTATGGGCAACAGCGACGCGCACCGCGACCCCGACCAGGTCGGCTCCCCGCAGACCGTCGTCCTCGCCGACGACCTGACCCGCGAGGCGATCCAGGACGGCATCCGCGCGGGCCGCTCCTACGTCGCCGAGTCGAAGCTGGTCTCCCTCTCCTTCTCGGCGTCCGGCGCCAGGGGCGAGCACGCGGGCATCGGGGAGCGGCTGCGGGTCGCCCCTGACACCCCGGTGACGGTCCGTCTGGAGGCCACCGGCGCCCCGCGCTGCACGGTCCGCCTGGTCACCGACGAGGGCCTGCTGTTCACCAGCGATCCCCTGCCGGTCGCCGGCTCCGGAACGGTTGAGTGGCACACGACGGCCGCCTACGCGGCGTACGTCCGCGCGGAGCTGCGCCACGAGACGGCGGCGGGCCCGGTACCGGGGGCACTGGCCGCGTTCACGAATCCGATCTTCCTGGGGGCGTGAACCGTCCCCCGCACTCCGCCCACAGCAGTTTCCCGCCCCTGGACGCGCCCATCTCGCGCAGGACGGACACGCCCCAGGCGTCGGCGCAGGCGCGGACGAGGTGCAGGCCCCGGCCGTGTTCCTCGTCCGCCGGGGGCGGGGAGGTGCGGGGCTGCCCGTAGCCGGGCGGGACTCGCGGGTCGGTGTCCCAGACGGCGACCGTCAGCCGGTCCGGCTCCGTCGACAGGACCCGCAGGGCGTACGGGCCCCGGGTGTGCAGATGGGCGTTGGTGAGCAGTTCCGAGGCCAGGAGCTCGGCGGTCGGGGCGAGTCCGGTGAGGCCGTGGGCGGCGAGGACGGTACGGAGGGTGGCCCTGGCGATGCCGGGGGCACGGGGATCGTGCGGGAGTTGGAGGGTGTAGGCCCACGGCGGCGATACGGTGGCCATCGGAAGTCTCCGCTCACGAGAGGGGGTTGAACTCTTCGTCTCCGGTGCCCAGTGACCTGGCCGCTCCGTCGAACGGGGTTCTTCTGGGCGAGGGCGCCTGAGTACACAGTAGGGGTGCACACAAAGCTGCTTTGCGTGAATCCATGAGATTCCATGCTGAACCCCTCGCGCGGGCGACATCCCGAACAGAGCTTTGCTTCAGGAGGAGTTGGATGGCAGACAGGCCAGCGCCGACGGCCCGTCGGATCCGCGTGGCCACCGAGCTGCGCAAACTCCGTGAGCGAGCGGGCATGACATCCACCGAGGCAGCACGCCGACTCGGTACCGGCTCCGGGCAGCTCAGCAATGTCGAGACAGCCCGGTTCGGAGTCAGCGCCGACCGCATTCGCGCCATGGCCTGCACATACGACTGCTCCGACCAGGCTTTCGTCGACGCGCTGGTCAACCTGGCGGGCGACAGGACCCGCGGCTGGTGGGAGCAGTACCGAGGCATCCTGCCTGCCGGCCTGCTCGATCTAGCCGAACTGGAACATCACGCCGTCGCCCTGCGCACCGCGTTCACCGCACATGTACCCGGGCTGCTCCAGACCAACGACCACGCCCGGGAGATCTTCCGTCACGTCATCCCGGCGCCGACCCCACCGGAGGTCGAACACCGGGTCTCGTACCGGATCAAGCGCCAGGACGTCCTCTACCGGGCAGACCCGGTCCCGTACCGGACCGTGCTCCACGAAGCAGCCCTGCGCATGAAGATCGGTGGCCCCGAGGTGGCTCGCGCCCAGCTTGAGCATCTGCTCGACATGAGCGAGCGGGACCACATCACCATCCGGGTACTCCCCTTCGACGTGGGCGCCTTCCCCGGATCGGGCCAGTCGATCAACTACGCCTACGGTCCTGTGCATCAACTCGACACTGTGCAACTGGACCAGTTCCACGGGCCGGTACTCCTCGACGCCGAGGCGCACCTGGACAAGTACCGGCGACTGCTCGACGCGGTGGAGACCGCCGCCCTGCCCCCGACGAAGTCGCGGGAGTTCATCCACGCCATCGCACGACAACTCTGAAGGGACTCCTCATGGACACCAGCGAATGGCAGAAGTCGTCCTACTGCCAGGAAGGCGAGGCCTGCCTCCACGTGGCCGCCTCCGGCGCCGCAGAAACGGTCCATCTGACCGAGAGCGCCGACCCGGACCACTCCATACTCTCGGCCACCCCCGCCGCCTTCGGCGCCCTGCTCCGCGCGATCAAGAGCCCGGACCGGGGCTGACGACCCGCACCGCATCCCAGCAGGCATCCCAGCCGCTCCCGTTTCCGCAGGTCACGAGGGGTGGGATGGTCCCACCGTCCCAGACCCTCCGATCGCCTTGTCCCAGGCCGACGAGCAATCCGATGCTGTGGCTGTCGCACCGGCCGACGCCGGGCCATCGACCAATGGCGCTCGCGACCTCACACGGACCGAAGACGAAACGGGACCCCATGAACACGCCTGCTCGCAGCAACCACAAGAGCCCCCGGGGCTGGAAGTCCTACGCCTTCGGGGCCGCGGCGGCCGCCTCGCTGCTCGCGGCCACGGCCTGCGGGCACGGCTCGGCCCGGGCCTCGGACGCCTCCGAGCCCGCGGCCCCGCCGAGTGCGACGGCCTCGCCGAAGCCGAGCGGCGCCCCGAGCGAGGCGGGCGGCGAGAGCACCACCGGCACCACGGGCGGCACCACGGGCGGCACCACCGCCAAGACCGGCGGCACGAAGGGCGGCACGGGCTCGGGTTCGGGTTCGGGTTCCGCCACGGGTTCGGGCGGCAAGGCGGCCACCACCGGCGGCGGCACCGCGACCGGCGGCGGCAGTGGCATCCCCGCCTGCACCCAGAAGGAGCTCGGGGTGTCCGCCGTGAAGGAGAGGGACCTGCGGCACCTCGTGCTCACCGTGCAGAACGCGAGCGACAAGAAGTGCAACGTCTACGGCTACCCCGTCGTGACACTCGGCGCCGACGCACAGTTCACCACCCCGGTGATCAAGGACAGCAACGGGACCCCGGGCGAGCCCGTCACCCTCGACCCGGGCCGGGAGGCGTACGCCGCCCTGCTCGTCAGCAGCGGCAACACGGGCGAGCACCAGGTGAAGAGCATCTCGATCCGCCTCCAGGGCAGCAGGCCCGGCAGCAGCGTGGGCACGCCGATCGACGTCCCCCTGCCCGCGAGCTCGCTGAACGCGGACAACGGCCAGCTCGTCACGTACTGGACGACCGCATCCGGCTACGCCCTGGACTTCATCATGTCCAAGTGAGCGATCCCGCCCGGGATTTCAGCCCGTGCCGGACAGCCGGTCCAGCCATTCGGCGAACAGGCCCGTCTCGGCGGGGGTGAAGGCGGGGCTCGGGTCCTGCCGGAGCAGCGCGCCGAGGTGGGTCGCGGCCGCCGGGACGGTGGACGTCCCGGCGCCGGCCGGCCCCGGCCCGGGAGCGGTCACCTCCGGGGTGAAGACGGAGGCGTGCACCGCGTCCCGTACCCGGCGGGACAGGGTCTCGTCCGTGAAGGTCGCCGGGCGGGAGACCAGCATCAGGCAGACCCCGACGTTGGCGGACATGATCATCTGCGCGGCGAGTCCGGGGGCGAGCCGCAGCTTGCCCTGTTCGGCGGCGCGGCCGAGGTCGGCGGTGAGGATCCGGTGGGCCTCCAGCGCCGCGGCGGGCGGGGTGCGCATCGCCGGGGAGTGCATCAGCCGGTAGAGGTTCGGGTTCCGCAGGGCGAACTCGGTGTGACCGTCCCAGCCGTCGCGCAGGTCCTGGACCGGGTCGGTGCCGGGGCGGCGTTCCCGCTTGGCCGCCAGGTACCGCTCCCAGCCGTGGTCGACGACGGCCGACAGCAGGCCCTCCTTGTCGCCGAAGTGGCGGTAGAGCGCGGGGGCGCCGACCCCGGCGGCCTCGCACACGGCCCGGGTCGAGACGTCACCGTCCGGGGACCCGGCGACCAGCTCGGCGGCCACGGCGAGGATGCGGGCCCGGGTGGTGACGGGGGCCGCGCCGGGGTTCTTGGGGTCGCTCATGTCGGTGATCCTGACATCCTCGGCGCCGGGGGCGGAACGGGCGGTGTCAGGCGATGCCGCCGTTGGCGCGCAGGACCTGGCCGTTGACCCAGCGGCCGCCGGGGCCCGCGAGGAAGGCGACGACCGAGGCGATGTCCTCGGGCGTGCCGAGCCGCTCCAGGGGCGGCTGGGCGGCCATCCGGGCGATGGTCTCCTCGTCCTTGCCGTCCAGGAAGAGGGCCGTCGCGGTCGGGCCGGGCGCCACGGCGTTGACGGTGACGTCCCGGCCGCGCAGCTCGCGGGCGAGGATCAGGGTCATGGCCTCGACGGCGCCCTTGGTGGCGGCGTACGCGGTGTAGCCGGGGAGGGCGAGGGCCAGTACGGAGCTGGAGAAGTTGATGATCGCGCCGCCCGCGCGCAGCCGGCGCGCGGCCTGCTGGTCCACGACGAAGGTGCCGCGGATGTTGGTGCGGTGCATGCGGTCCAGGGCGTCGAGGTCCAGGTCGACGAGCGGGGCCAGGGTCATGACACCGGCCGCGTGGACGACGACGTCGACGCCGCCGAAGGTCTCCTCGGCCGTGTCGAAGAGGGCGGCGACCTCCGCCTCCTCGGCGACGTCGGCGCGGAAGGCGACGGCCCGCCCGCCGGCCTCGGCGATCGCCGCGACCACCTTGTCGGCCTCGGCGGCGTTGCCCGCGTAGTTCACGACGACGGCGTACCCCTCGCGGGCCAGCCGTTCGGCGCTCTCGCGGCCGATCCCGCGGGACCCGCCGGTGACGATCGCGACGCGCGCGGAGGTGTTCGGCTGCTCGCTCATGGCGTTGCTCCTTGTCCCGGCCGGATCGGCGGTGTTCCCGCCCCGATGAGAGCAACGCTAACACCATCACCGTAGCACCGCTACCCGGAGGTCTCCCCTCCGGGTAGCGGCGCTACGGCGGACGACGGAGGCCTCAGCCCGGCCAGACGATCGCCTGGGTCTCGCTGTAGGCGTGCAGGGCGTACGAGCCCACGTCCCGGCCCACACCACTCTTCTTGAAGCCGCCGAACGGGGCCTCCATGTTGCGGCCGACCGTGTTGACGCCGACCCCGCCCGCGCGCAGCCGGCCGGCCACGCGGAAGGCGCGGGCCACGTCCCCGGACCAGACGTAGTCGATCAGGCCGTACTCGGAGTCGTCGGCCAGAGCGATCGCCTCCTCCTCGTCGTCGAAGGGCAGGACGACGACGACCGGGCCGAAGATCTCCTCCCTGACGACCCTCATGTCCGGGGTGCAGTCCGCGAGAAGGGTGGGCGCCACGTAGAAACCCGTGGGCAGGGAGGGGCGTTCGCCGCCCGTGACGATCCGGGCGCCCTCCTTGCGGCCGAGTTCGACGTAGGACTCGACGCGGTCGCGGTGGGCGGCGGAGATGACCGGGCCGACCACCGTCCCCGGCTCACGCGGATCGCCCACCTTCAAGTGGGAGGCGTAGGCGGCCAATTGCTGCACGAGGAGATCGTGCACACCCCGCTGCACCAGTACCCGCGTCGGCGCCGTGCAGATCTGTCCGCTGTAGAACGAGAAGGTCGTGCCGATGCCCGCCACCGCCGAGCCGAGGTCCGCGTCGTCGAAGACGATCGCCGCGCCCTTGCCGCCCAGTTCCATCAGCTGGCGCTTCATGCCGCGCCCGCACACCTCGGCGATCCGCTGCCCGACCGCCGTCGAGCCGGTGAAACTGACCATGTCGACGTCCGGGGAGTCCACCGCGGCCTCGCCGGACTCCGCCGTCGAACCGCTCACCACGTTCACCACGCCCGGCGGCACGCCCGCCGCCTCCAGCGCCTCGGCCATCCGGTAGACGGAGAGCGGATCCTGCGGCGCGGGCTTGACCACCACCGTGTTGCCCATCGCCAGGGCGGGGGCGATCTTGCCCGCGGGGTTGGCCCAGGGGTTGTTGTACGAGGTGATGCAGGTGACCACGCCGACGGGCCGGCGCACGGCCAGCGCGCCCATCACGGCGGCCCCGCCGAACGGGCCCGCCTCGTTGATCTGCGGCGGCAGCGCCGTCTCGACCGGTTCGGGCCGCGCGTAGCGCCGGAAGCGGGCCATCCCGACCCCGACCTGCATCCCGCGCGCCGTCCCGGTGGTGGCGCCGCTCTCCGCCCGGGCGAGGTCCGCGTACGGCACGAGGTTGCGCCGGATGACGTCGGCGGCCCGGGCGAGGACGGCGGCCCGCTCCTCGGCGGGGGTGCGCGACCAGGGCCCGAAGGCCTCGCGGGCCGCCGCGGCGGCGGCGTGGACCTGGGCCCGGGAGGCCTCGGGGGCGAGCCCGACCGTCTCCTCGGTCGCCGGGTCCCGCACCTCGTAGAACCCGTGCTCGGGCTCCACCCAGGCCCCGCCGACGAACAGCCGCTGTCCGGTGCTCCGGGAGGCCGTCACCGGGTGCTCACCGTCTCGGTGTCGCGGCCCGAGCGCAGCACCCTGCCAGGCACCGCGCTCGTCACCACGTCGTCGCGGATCGCCTCGGTCCCGTTGACCCACACGGCCCTCACCCCGATCGCCCGGGAGTCGAGCCGTGGACTGTCACCGGGCAGGTCGTGCACCAGGGTGGCCTTCCCGGCGTCGATCCGCTCCGGGTCGAAGAGCACCAGGTCCGCGTGGAACCCCGTCTCGACGCGCCCGCGTCCGCGCAGCCCGAACAGCCGCGCCGGGTCGTCCGTCAGCATCTTCACGGCCTGCTCCAGGGAGGCCAGCGAGCGCCCGCGCAGACAGTCGCCGAGGAACCGGGTGGTGTACGGGGCTCCGCACATGCGGTCCAGATGGGCGCCCGCGTCGGAGCCGCCGAGCAGGACGTCCTGGTGCCGCCAGGTCTCGGCGCGCAGGGCCCAGGAGTCCGGGTCGTTGTCGGTGGGCATCGGCCACAGGACCGTACGCAGCTCGTCGGCCGCGCAGATCTCCACCAGGCAGGCGAAGGGCTCCTGGCCGCGCTCGGCGGCGATGTCCCGCACCACGCGTCCGGTCAGGCCCTCGTTGGCGGCGCTGTAGGTGTCGCCGACGACGTAGCGGCCGAAGTCGGCGAGCCGCCGGAAGACGCCCGCCTCCTTGCTCCGCGCGCGCGCAAGCATCTCGGCGCGGACGGCGGGGTCGCGGAGCCTCGCGATGCGCTCGGGGACGGGCAGCGCGAGGGCCGGGCCCCAGCCGGGGATCAGGTTCAGCGCACAGAAGGTGCCGAGCGACATGTTCATCGGGGTCAGGATCGGCATGGTGAGGGCGACGACCCGCCCGCCGGACTTGCGGGCGCGGTCGCTCGCCTCCAGCTGGCGCGGGACCCGCTCGGGGACGGCGGAGTCGATCGTCAGGACGTTCCAGTTGAGCGGGCGGCCCGCCGCCGCGCTCATCTTCGCGAACAGCTCGATCTCGGCGTCGCTGAACTGGTCGAGGCAGCCGGCCGTGATCGCCTCGATCTGGGTGCCCTCGTGCTCGCCCACGGCCCTTGAGAGGGCGAGCAGTTCGGCGGGTCCGGCGTGCCGGGAGGCGACGGGCCGGCCGTCGCCGTCGGAGTGGGTGGAGGACTGGGTGGTGGACAGGCCCCAGGCCCCGGCGTCCATGGCCTCGTGGAACAGCCCGAGCATGGCGTCGAGTTGGTCCCGCGTCGGCTGTCCGCCCACCGCCTCGGGGCCCATGACGTACCGGCGCAGCGCGCAATGGCCCACCATGAAGCCCGCGTTGACCGCGATCCGGCCCTCCAGGGCGTCGAGGTACTCGCCGAACGTGTGCCAGTTCCAGGGCGCGCCCTCCTCCAGGGCGACCAGGGACATGCCCTCGACCTTGGACATCATGCGGCGCGTGTAGTCGGCGTCCTCGGGTCGGGCGGGGTTGAGCGGGGCGAGGGTGAAGCCGCAGTTGCCGCCCACGACGGTGGTGACGCCGTGGTTGAGGGACGGGGTCGCGTAGGGGTCCCAGAAGAGCTGGGCGTCGTAGTGGGTGTGCGGGTCGACGAAGCCGGGGGCGAGGACGAGTCCGTGCGCGTCCTCGCTGGTCCTGGACGGCTCGGTGACCGTGCCGATCACGGCGATGCGGCCGTCGCGCAGCCCCACGTCCGCGGTGCGGGCGGGCGCTCCCGTGCCGTCCACGACGGTCGCGCCCTTGATCAGATGGTCGAGCATCGCGGAGCTACCCCCTGGACCTAGACGACGGCTTGGCGGAACCGGGTGGTGCGGTGCACCGGGTCCGTGTCGATCTTCGGAATGACGTGCTCGCCGATCAGCCGGATCGTCTGGAGGGTCTCCTCCTTGGGGACGCCGACGGGCAGTCCGAAGCTGAGCTGGTCGGCGCCCGCCTGCTCCCAGCGCTTGCACTGGGTGAGCACCTCGTCCGGGTCGCCGCAGATCAGCAGTTCCTCCTCGATGAGGAGCTCGACGAACTCGGGGGTGTACTCGGGGAGGGTCTCGGGCCAGACGGGGAAGCCCTCGGGGCGCGGGAAGGTGTCGTGGTAGCGGAAGACGAGGGAGGGCAGGTAGTGCAACCCGCCGCCGACCGCGATCGCGATGGCCTCGTCGTGGGTGGGCGCGCAGATGGCGGTGGTGGTCACCATCACGTTGTCGTTGACGAAGTCGCCGATGGGCTCGGCGTCCACGACGGCGGTCTTGTACTGCTCCAGGACCCACTCCATGTCGGCGACCTTCTGCACGCTGAAGCCGAGCACGCCGAGGCCCTTGCGGGCGGCCATGGCGTACGAGGGCGGCGAGCCGGCGGCGTACCACATCGCGGGGTGCGACTTCCCGTACGGCTTGGGCAGGATCTTGCGCGGCGGCAGCGACCAGTGCTTGCCCTGGAAGCCGACGTACTCGTCCTGGAGCCACATCTTCGGGAACTCGGCGATCGTCTCCTCCCAGATCTCCTTGGTGAAGTTCATGTCGGTGATGCCGGGGAGGAAGCCGAGGATCTCGTGCGAGCCGGCGCCGCGGCCGGAGCCGAACTCGAAGCGGTTGCCGGTGAGATGGTCGAGCATGGCGACCTTCTCGGCCACCTTGACCGGGTGGTTGACCTGGGCGAGCGGGTTGAAGATGCCGGAGCCGAGGTGGATGCGGTCGGTGGCGTGGGCGAGGTAGCCGAGGTAGACGTCGTTGGCGGAGAGGTGCGAGTACTCCTCCAGGAAGTGGTGCTCGGAGGCCCAGGCGTACTTGAAGCCGGACTTGTCCGCCTGGATGACGTACTCGGTCTCCTCCATCAGCGCCTTGTGCTCGGCGAGCGGGTCGGTCTCGGCGCGCTTGCCCACGTATCCCTGTACAAAGAGCCCGAATTCCAAGGCGGTTCACCGTCCCCATCCAGTTATCTGACGTACCGTCAGATTCTTTGAGCCGACTGTTCCACCGAGCGCATGGAGCGTCAATAGCCGGTACGGCGTCAGAGGACACTGACGCCGGCGAGCCAGCCGCCGTCGATCACGAACGGCTGCCCGGTGATGTACGAGGAGTCCTCGCCGGTCAGGAACAGGGCGAGGCGGGCCACGTCCTCGGGGCGGCCGATCCGGCCGAGCGGCACGAGCTTGGCGTAGAACGCGTCGAGCGCCTGCGAGGCCTCCTCGGCGTCCTGGCCCGGGGACAGCTGCGCCGGATTGCTCATCGCCGTGTCGACGGCGCCGGGGCAGACCGCGTTGACCCGGATCCCCTTCTCCGCGAGCTCCAGCGCCGCCACGCGGGTCAGACCGACGATGGCGTGCTTGGTCGCCGCGTACGCGCCCACGTACGCCATGCCCGTGAGCCCGGTGAAGGAGGAGGTGTTCACGATCGTGCCGCCGCCCGCCTCGGCGATCTCGGGCGCCAGGGTCTTGATCCCGAGGAACACCCCGACCTGGTTGACCTGCACGATCTGCATGAACTCGGCCAGCGGGGTGTCCACGAGCGCGTTGAAGCGCAGGATGCCGGCGTTGTTGACCAGCCCGTCGATCCGCCCGTACGCGGCCTTCGCGGAGGCGACCGCCGCCGTCCAGTCGTCCTCCCGGCCCACGTCCAGATGGACGTACGTCGCGCCGATCTCCTTGGCCAGCTCCTCCCCCCGGTCGTCGAGCACGTCCGCGACGACCACGCGCGCGCCCTCCGCCGCGAAGAGCCGCGCCTCCTGTTCGCCCTGCCCGCGCGCCGCGCCGGTGATGAGCACGACCCGCCCGTCCAGCTTGCCCATGCCGTGACTCCCTAGCCGAGGTGGGGGGCGACGTCCGCTCCGAACGCCGCCATCTGGTCCGTGAGTTCGTCGCGGCTCCGGCTGCGGAACCGCACCTGTATCTGGTGCACGCCCATGGCGCCGTACTCCCGCAGCGAGGCGGCCAGTGCCTCGGGCGGACCGCTCAGCGTGCGCCGTCCGACCGCCCAGCCGGGCTCGCCGACGTACAGCGGCTCGGTGATCGCGCCGATCGTGAGGGGTTCGCCGACGCCCGCCTCGGCGCGCAGGGCGGTGAGCCGGGCGATCTGTCCGGGCAGCCGGTCGCGCGGGTCGCCCTGCGGCAGCCAGCCGTCGCCGCGCAGCGCGGCCCGGCGCACGGCGGCGGGCGAGGAACCGCCCACCCATACGGGCACCCGGGCCCGCGCGGGCCTGGGCCGCTGCCCGAGCCCCTCGAAGTCGTACCGCTTGCCGTGGTGGACGGGGAACTCCTCGGGCCCGAGCGCGGCCCGCAGGGCGTCGATCGTCTCGTCGAGGACGGCTCCCCGGTGCTCGAAGTCGGCCCCGACCGCCTCGAACTCCTCCCGTACGTGCCCGGCGCCGACCCCGAGGACCAGCCGGCCGCCGGAGAGGTGGTCGAGGGTCGCGTACTGCTTGGCGGTGACGAGCGGGTGCCGGAGCCCGACGACGGCGACATGGCTGAGCAGCAGGACGCGCTCGGTGACGGCCGCGAGGAAGGCGAGCGTGGCGACGGGGTCGTACCAGACGGTGCTCATGGCGTCCGCGAGCCGGCGCGGCACGGCGACGTGGTCGCAGCCCGCGACGTAGGCGAATCCGGCGCGGTCGGCGGCGCGGGCGATCGCGACGAGGTCGCCCGGACCGGCGTCCGCCTCCCACGGTTCGGCGTAGAGGGTGCTCTGCGACTGGACGGGGAGCTGGATGCCGTACGCCAGCCGCCCTTCGGGCAGGATCTGCATGGGCCCGCACCTCATATCTGACGGTCCGTCATTTCTCTTGCCGCGCTGCCATACTCATTGCTGACGCACCGTCAGACAAGGCTGAGGCGGACATCCGGGGCTCAGCCGGCCCAGAGGCCCTCAGGCGTCAGGCCCAGCAGGTCGATCGCGTTGCCCCGCACGATCCGCTCGACCACGTCCGGGGCCAGGTGCCCCATCTGGGCCTCGCCGACCTCCTTCGACTTCGGCCAGGTGGAGTCGGAGTGCGGGTAGTCGGTCTCGTAGAGGACGTTGCCGACGCCGATCGCGTCGAGGTTCCGCAGGCCGAACGCGTCGTCGAAGAAGCAGCCGAAGACGTGGCCGGCGAACAGCTCGGACGGCGGCCGGTGCACCTTGTCGGCCACCCCGCCCCAGGCGCGGTTCTCCTCCCACACCACGTCGGCGCGCTCCAGGATGTACGGGATCCAGCCGATCTGCCCCTCCGCGTACATCACCTTCAGGTTCGGGAAGCGCTCGAACTTGCCGCTCATCAGCCAGTCGACCATCGAGAAGCAGCAGTTGGCGAAGGTGATCGTGGAGCCGACCGCGGGCGGCGCGTCGGCCGAGGTCGACGGCATCCGGCTGCTGGAGCCGATGTGCATGGCCACGACCGTGCCCGTCTCGTCGCAGGCGGCGAGGAAGGGGTCCCAGTCGTCGGTGTGCACGGACGGGAGCCCGAGGTGCGGCGGGATCTCGGAGAAGGCCACCGCGCGCACCCCGCGGGCCGCGTTGCGCCGCACCTCGTCCGCGGCGAGCCGGGCGTCCCACAGCGGCACGAGCGTGAGCGGTATCAGCCGCCCCCGGGCCGTGGGACCGCACCACTCCTCCACCATCCAGTCGTTGTAGGCCCGCACCGAGAGCAGGGCCAGCTCGCGGTCGGCCGCCTCGGTGAACGTCTGCCCGCAGAAGCGCGGGAAGGTGGGGAAGCAGAGCGCGGACTGGACGTGGTTGACGTCCATGTCGGCCAGCCGCCGCGCCACGTCGTAGGAACCGGGGCGCATCTGCTCGTAGGTGATGACTTCGAGCCTGATCTCGTCACGGGCGTAGCCCACCGCCGTGTCGAGACGGGTGAGGGGCCGGTGCAGGTCCTCGTAGACCCACCAGTCCCCGACCGGGCCGTCGTCGCCCGGCGCCCCCATCACGGGGGCGAACTTCCCGCCCAGGAAGGTCATCTCCTTCAGGGGCGCGCGGACGATGCGGGGCCCGGTGTCCCGGTACCTCGCCGGCAGCCGGTCCCACCAGACGTCGGGCGGCTCGACCGTGTGGTCGTCCACCGAGATGATCCTCGGGAAGGCGTCCCCGGCGTCCGCCGAGGGGCTCTGCGCGGTTTCCGTGGTCTCCATACCGGCCACGGTAGCGCTGATCTGACGACCCGTCAGCTCTCTGCTCACGGACCGCCGGAGGCCCTTCGCGGGCGGGGGCCGACGGCGGCGCGGGGATGAACGGGCGCGGAAGTGTGAGAAGCCTGTGTGAGACCGCGCCGCCTCCCGGGCCCCGCCTTGTGATCGCTGTCTCGCACGGCTGACGCATCCGCCCTGAACAAGGCAAACTGGCCTCGTTGCACTGACAGTTCGGCAGGGGGAAGCGATGGACGGTGTGCCGCGCGTACCGAAGCAGTGGCATCCGGGCCCCGAGGAGCCCGCGACGCTGCGCTTCAGCGTGCTCGGCCCGGTGCGCGCCTGGCTCGGGGACGATCCGCTGCCGGCCGGGTCCCCGCAACAGCGCGCGCTGCTGGCGGCCCTGCTGCTGCGCGACGGCCGCACGGCCACGGCCTCCGAGCTGATCGACGCCCTCTGGGGCGACGAGCCCCCCTCCCAGGCGCTGGCCGCCCTGCGGACGTACGCCTCGCGGCTGCGCAAGGCGCTCGGCGCCGAGGTCCTGGTCAGCGAGTCCGGCGGGTACGCCATCCGCTCCCTTCGCGAGGGCGCCCTCGACCACGTGAACGCCCAGGAGCTGGCCGCCGACGCCGAGAAGGCGCGCGCCTCGGGCGACCTGCCCCGCGCCCGCGACCTGCTCCGGGACGCCCTCGCCCTGTGGGACGGCGAACCGCTCGCGAGCATCCCCGGCCCCTACGCGGAGACCCAGCGGGCCCGCCTGGAGGAATGGCGGCTCCAACTCCTCGAATCCCGGCTCGACATGGACCTGGAACAGGGCTTCCACGCCGAGGCGGTCTCCGAACTCACCGCGCTCACCGCGGCGCACCCGCTGCGCGAACGCCTGCGGGAACTGCTGATGCTGGCGCTGTACCGCTCCGGCCGCCAGGCGGAGGCCCTCGCCGTCTACGCGGACACCCGGCGGCTGCTCGCCGACGAACTGGGAGTCGACCCGCGCGCGGGGCTGAAGGAACTCCAGCAGCGCATACTCCAGGCGGACCCGGGCCTCGCCGAACCCTCCGCCCCCAAGGCGGAGCCCGTCGTCGCCCCGGTCCGCCCGGCCCAGCTCCCGGCCACCGTCACCGACTTCACCGGGCGGGCGTCCTTCGTCCAGGAACTCGGCGACGTCCTCGCCGCGGCCTCCTCCGAGGAGGGCCGGGTCATGGCCGTCTCGGCGCTCGCCGGCATCGGGGGCGTCGGCAAGACCACGCTCGCCGTGCACGTGGCCCACCAGGCCCGCGCGGCCTTCCCCGACGGACAGCTCTACGTCGACCTCCAGGGCGCCGGATCACGGGCGGCCGAGCCGGAGACGGTCCTCGGCGCCTTCCTGCGGGCCCTCGGAACCGCGGACTCCGCGATCCCGGACTCGCTGGAGGAACGCTCGGCCCTCTACCGCTCCGTCCTCGACGGCCGCCGCGTCCTGGTCCTGCTGGACAACGCCCGTGACGCCGCCCAGGTGCGGCCGCTGCTGCCCGGCACCGAGGGCTGCGCCGCCCTGGTCACCTCGCGCATCCGGATGGTGGACCTGGCGGGCGCCCATCTCGTGGACCTCGACGTGATGTCCCCCGAGGAGGCGCTCCAGCTCTTCACGAAGATCGTCGGCCGGGAGCGGGTCGCCTCCGAGCGCGAGGCCGCCCTCGACGTCGTCGCGGCCTGCGGCTTCCTGCCCCTGGCCATCCGGATCGCCGCGTCCCGGCTCGCCGCCCGCCGCACCTGGACCGTCTCGGTGCTCGCGGCGAAGCTCGGCGACGAACGCCGCCGGCTGGACGAGCTCCAGGCCGGCGACCTGGCGGTCAAGGCCACCTTCGAACTCGGCTACGGCCAGCTGGAGCCGGCCCAGGCACGCGCCTTCCGGCTGCTGGGCCTGGCCGACGGCCCGGACATCTCCCTCGCGGCCGCCGCCGCGGTGCTCGACCTCCCGGCGGAGGACACCGAGGACCTCCTGGAGTCCCTCGTCGACACGTCCCTCCTGGAGTCGGCGGCCCCCGGCCGCTACCGCTACCACGACCTGGTGCGGCTCTACGCGCGTGCGTGCGCCGAACGCGACGAACAGCCGCCCAGCGAGCGGACGGCGGCCCTGTCCAGGCTGCTGGACTTCTACCTGGGCACGGCGGCGGGCGTGTACGCCCTCGACCGCCCCGGCGACCGCCTGGTGGACCATCTGGAACCGACGGCGTACCCGGGGCTGGCCTTCGAGGACCGGCACCGGGCACAGGACTGGCTGTACGCCGAGGCCGTCTGCACCCTGGCGTGCGTTCGCCAGTCGACGGGACCCGAGACCCTGGCGCGCGCCGTCGACCTCCTGTGGGCGGCCTGCGACCTGGCCGAGTCGGGGGCCAACGCCAAGGAGTACGAGGCCATCGCCGAACTGGCCCGTGTCGCCGCGCAGCAGCACGCGGCCCCGCGCGCCGAGGCCCGGGCGCTCACGACCCTCTCCTTCGTGCACCACATCACCGGCCGCTTCGACTCCGCGGACGCGGCGGCCACCCGCGCCCTCGAACTCGCCCTCGCCACCGGCGATCCCCTCACCAGCTGCTGGTCCTCCAACATCCTCGGCGTGATCGCGATCTACCAGAACCGTCACGACGACGGCGAGGCCCATCTCAACCGCGCCATCGAGAACTTCCGCGCCTGCGAGGACCGTCCGGGCGAGGCGAGCGCCCTGTGCAACCTCTCCCGCATCCATCTGGCCACCGGCCGGACCGCGAGCGCGGTGGCCCTCGCCCAGCAGGGCACGGACATGTACGACGACATGGGCCACGCGCTGAAGGGCGCCAACGGCCGCTACGCGCTGGGCCTGGCGCTCACCCAGAGCGGTCAGCTCGGGCAGGCCGTGGACCGTCTCAGGGAGGCGCTCGAGGTCTTCCGTGACAGCCGCCAGCGCCTGTGGGAGGGCATGGCCCTGTTCCGTCTCGCCGAGGCGGACCTCGCCGCCCGGCGGCCGGCGCAGGCCGCGGGGAACGCGGAGCTGGCGCTCACCGTGCTGCGGGGGATCGGCGGCGACTGGCGGCGCGGCAACGTGCTCACCGTGCTGGGCAAGGCCCTGAGCGGCATCGGCCAGCCCGGCCGTGCCCAGGTCTGCTGGCGCGAGGCCCTGGAGATCTACGAGCGGCTGGGCGTCCCGGAGGCGGACGAGGTGCGCGCGCTCCTCAAGCCGCTCGCCGTCGCCTGAGAGCGTGCGCCTGCGCGTTCATCGTTCGTTTATCGCCGCCCGGCACTCTCTTCCTTGTCGATCCGTCGCGTCGGGGGGCAGGCGGAACGACAACAGGCCACACCTTTAAGGTGAACCGGCCCAGAAGTACCCGTCCGGCGGTCCTCGGGGGAGTTGCCGGGCGGGTTCTTCCCGACTACCTCGATCGCACTTCGCGACGAACAGAACTGCCAGGGGAGCCAGTCATGAGCGACGACCTCAGCACCGACAACGTGCACGCCACCGGTGAGCCGACGGCCACGACGGACAACGTCCACGCCACCGACGAGCCGCTCAAGGGCAAGAACCCGATCGCCCCGGGCGAGGACACCGGCGACGCGTCCACGGACAACGTCCACGCCACGGGCGAGCCTGTCTGACCAGAGCCGCACCACACGGGGATCGGCCGCGGCGGCGCGGAGGGGGAGCCGCCGCGGTCGCCGTGTGTCCGGGCCCGGGCGGTCGCCGTGTGCCAGGGGCCTCGACGGTCGCCGTGTGCCAGGGGCGGCCGGCGCGGTTTCAGCGGCCGCGCAGGTCTCCCTTCACCACCTTGCCGCTCGCGTTGCGGGGCAGCCGGGGGACGAAGGCGACCGTGCGCGGCACCTTGTAGTTGGCCATCTCCCGGCGGGACCAGGTGATCAGGTCCTCGGCGGTGAGGGCGGAGTGCGGGCGGCGGACCACGAAGGCCCTGCCGACCTCGCCCAGACGGCTGTCGGGCACGCCGATCACCGCCACGTCGGCGATCTCCGGGTGCAGACCGAGCAGTTGCTCGATCTCCGCGGGGTAGGCGTTGAAGCCGCCGACGATGAACATGTCCTTGATCCGGTCGGTGATCCGGAGATTGCCCTCCTCGTCGAGGACGCCGACGTCGCCGGTGCGCAGCCAGCCGTCGGGCGTGAGGACCTCCGCCGTGGCGGCCGGGTCCTCGAAGTAGCCGCTCATCACGTTGAAGCCGCGGACCAGGACCTCGCCGGGGGATCCGGGGGCGGCGGGGGCTCCCGAGGAGTCCACCACCCGTACCTCGGTGTCCGGGATCGCCCGGCCCGAGGTCGAGGCGATCACCTCCGGCCGGTCCCCCCTGCGGCACATGGTGACGATGCCGCTAGCCTCGGAGAGGCCGTACGCCGTCAGGACCGTGTCCACGCCGAGTTCCGCGCGCAGCCGCTCGACCAGCCGCAGCGGGACCACCGCGGCGCCGGTCACCACCAGCCGCAGCGCGGACAGGTCGTACGCGTCACGGGCCGGGTGGTCGAGCAGCGACTGGTGGAGGGTCGGCGGGCCGGGGAGGACGGATATGCGTTCCGCGGCCACGTTCGCCAGCACCGTGTCCACGTCGAACACCGGCTGCGGCACCATCGTCGCCCCGCGCATCAGACAGGCGATGATCCCGGCCTTGTAGCCGAAGGTGTGGAAGAACGGGTTCACGATCAGATAGCGGTCGCCCTCGCGCAGACCGGCCAGCTCGCTCCAGATCCCGTAGCCGCGCAGGGTCTGGGCGTGGGTGATCAGGGCGCCCTTGGGGCGGCCCGTGGTCCCCGAGGTGAAGACGATGTCCGAGGGGGAACCGCCGGACACGGACGCCCCCCGGCGGACGACCTCGTCGCGCCCCACGCCCTCGCCGTCCGCCAGGAAGTCCTTCCACGTACGGAAGTCGGCGGGGGCGTCGTCCGCGAGGACCACCACCCGCTCCAGGTACGGAAGCCCGGGGAGCGGACCGGAAGAGGGGGCTGAGGGCGCGGAGGGGGCCGAGAGAGCGGAAGGCTCCGAGAGGGCCGGGGTGGGAACGGGAGCCGGGCCCGGACGCTCCGGCTCACCCGCCTCCCCCGGCTCACCCGCCGCCCGGCGCAGCGCCGCCACGTACGACGTGCCGAGGAACGTTCCCGTCACGAAGAGCAGCTTCGCCCGGCTCCTGGCCAGCACGTACGCCGCCTCCGCGCCCTTGAAGCGGGTGTTGAGGGGGACCAGGACCGCGCCCGCGGACACCGCGCCGAGGGCGGAGACGATCCAGTCCAGGGTGTTCGGCGCCCAGATGGCCACCCGGTCGCCCGCGCGCACCCCGTTCGCCATGCAGGCCGCCGCCGCACGCTCCACCCGGGCGCCCAACTCCTCGTAGGAGACGCGCGTTCGGCCCTCGACGACCGCCTCGCGGTCCGCGAAACGGGCCGCCGCCCACCGGACCAGCCCCGGGACGCCGCCCCACTCCAGGTCACCGCGCATCGCGTACCTCCCGCCGCAGCGCCACTAGCTGACTGACCGTCAGATTAGCTGTAGCCTGACGGCCTGTCAGCAGCCGGGACCGTGTGCGGAGGTCACCCATGCCAGGGATCAAGGACGCCACAGCCGTCGTCGGGATCGGACAGACCGCCTTCGCGAAGCAACTGCCCGAGTCCGAGAAGACGTTGGCCTGCCGGGCGATCCTCGCCGCCCTCGACGACGCCGGCATCGAGCCCGCCGAGGTCGACGCCCTCGCCTCCTACACCATGGAGGAGACCGACGAGGTGGAGGTCGCCAAGGCCGTCGGGTTCGGCGACCTCACCTTCTTCAGCAAGGTCGGCTTCGGGGGCGGCGGTTCCTGCGCCACCGTCGCGCACCTGGCCGCCGCCGTCACCGCCGGCCAGGCGACGGTGGGGGTGGCCTGGCGGTCGCGCAAGCGGGGCAGCGGGCCGCGCCCCTGGCGGAACACGGCCGTCCAGCTCCCCACCCCCGCCCAGTGGACCCGGCCGTTCGGGCTGCTGCGGCCCGCCGACGAGATCGGGATGCTCGCCCGCCGGTACATGCACGAGTACGGGGCCACCCGCGACCACCTCTTCAACGTGGCCCTGGCCTGCCGCAACCGCGCCAACCAGAACCCGGCCGCGATGATGTACGACCGCCCGCTGACCCGCGAGATGTACATGACCGCCCGCTGGATCAGCGAGCCGCTCTGCCTCTTCGACAACTGCCTGGAGACGGACGGCGCGCTCGCCTGCGTGGTCGTGTCCGCCGAGCGGGCCCGCGACTGCCGGCAGCGTCCCGTCTACGTCCACTCCGCCGCCCAGGGCCTGCCCGCCCAGCACCACGGGATGGTCAACTACTGGAACGACGACCCGCTCACGGGACCCGCCTGGACCGCCGCCCGCCACCTGTGGAAACACGCCGACCTCACCCCCGAGGACGTGGACGTGGCACAGATCTACGACGCGTTCACGCCCTTGATACCCCTGTCGCTTGAGGGCTACGGCTTCTGCGGGCGCGGGGAGGGCGCGGCCTTCACCGAGGGCGGGGCGCTGGAGATCGGCGGACGGCTGCCGGTCAACACCGGGGGCGGCGGGCTGAGCGAGGCCTACGTGCACGGCTTCAACCTCATCAACGAGGGCGTGAAGCAGCTGCGGGGCACGAGTACGGCACAGGTGCCGGGGGCGGCCACCTGTCTGGTCACCGCGGGGGAAGGGGTCCCCACCTCCGCGCTCCTGCTGAGGAACTGAGGGGACGGGACGCCGACATGACCGACATCGACGGCACGACCACGCGCGCCGGGACCGGCGGGACGGACGGGACCGACAGGACCGACAGGACAAATGGGACCGGCCTGACCGGGGGGACGGGGGAATCCCTGCTGTCCCCCGTGCCCGACGACGACGGCGCGCCCTTCTGGCACTACGCGGCCCGCGGCGAACTCCGTGTCCAGGCCTGCGCCGACTGCGGTGAGCTGCGCTTCCCGCCGCGCCCCTGCTGCCCGCACTGCCACTCCTTCGCCGACGAGTGGCGAAGGATGAGCGGACGGGGCCGCATCTGGTCGTACGTGGTCCCGCATCCGCCGCTCCTTCCCGCCTACGCGGCCCTGGCCCCGTACAACGCGATCGTGGTGGAGCTGGACGAGGCGCCGCGGATCCGGCTGGCCGGGAACCTGGTGAGCGGGCCGGACGCGCCCATCGGCTCCGTCCCGCCGCGCCGGATCCGGATCGGGGCCCGGGTGCAGGCGGTGTTCGGCGAGGTGAACGGGATGACCGTGCCGCGCTGGGTCCTGGAGCGGGCGTGAGCGGGCCGGAGGGAGGCGGCGGGCTCACGGTGAGCGTCGACAAGGCCGCCGGGGTCGCCGTCCTCACCCTCGACCGGCAGGACCGGCTCAACGCCGTCGACCTCGCGACCGCCGCCGAACTGGCTTCCGCCTGGCGGGAGTTCCGCTTCGACGACACCGTACGGGCACTGGTCGTCACCGGCGCAGGGCGGCGGGCCTTCTGCACCGGGATCGACCGCGCCGCCGAGGTGCCGCAGCCCGGCTCCCCGTACATGGTGGACGATCCGCTCGCCGCGATCGGACCCAAGGCCAACGACCTGTGGAAGCCGGTGATCGCCGCGGTGAACGGGATCGCCTGCGGCGGCGCCTTCTATCTGCTGGGCGAGTCGGAGTTCGTCGTCGCCGACGAGGAGGCCACCTTCTTCGACCCGCACACGACGTACGGGATGGTCAGCGCCTACGAGTCCGTCTACCTCGCGCAGCGGATGCCGTTCGGCGAGGTGGCGCGGATGGCACTGATGGGCACCGCCGAGCGGGTCTCCGCGCGGCGGGCGTACGAGGTGGGGCTGGTCTCCGAACTCACCCCGCCGGGCGAGGCGTTGGCGGCGGCGGTCGCGTGCGCTGCGGTCCTCGCGACCTATCCGCCGGAAGCCGTCCAGGGGACCGTGCGGGCGCTGTGGTCGGCGCAGGAAGCGACCCGGACGGCGGCCCTCGCGCACGCCCCGCAGCTCGTCTCCCTCGGGAACCTCCCGCCCGAGCGGCAGAGGGACCTGTTCACGTCCCGCCGCCCGGACTTCCGGCTGCGCTGAGCGGGGGCCGGGAGCCGGCCGCGCTCCCGGCCGGCCGGAGGAACGCTCGAACCCGGCAGGAGAGGGCCCGGTCCCCTGCTCGCTCCCTGTGGCGGACCGGTCACGCCGGGCGTAACCTCGCAGCCGGAGCGGCTTCCGCAGGCCGTCCGCGCGAACGACGGCCGCCGTCCGGAGACCCTTCCGTGCCCGGTACGGCGGCCGTCACGCGAGTGCCGTGACCTACGTGGTGCGTGCGGTTCCGGTGCCCTTCTCCGCGTCCAGCGCGTACACACAGCGGTCCTTGCTGCACGCGTACACGACACCGTCCTTGACCACGGGCGCGCCCGTGATCTCGCCGCCGGTGGCCAGCTTCCAGCGCAGCCGCCCGTCGTCGGCCTTCAGCGTGTACAGGAGATGGTCGGTGGAGCCGAAGTGGATCCGGCCCTCGGCCACCGCCGGGGCACCCACCAGGTCGCCTCCTGCCTGGAAGCGCCACTTCGGGGTGCCGGTGACGGCGTCCAGCGTGTACAGGCCCTTGCCGCTGCCGACATGGACGTGTCCGGCGGCCACGAGGACCGGCTCGGTGGAGGCACGGGACTCGGTGGCGATGCGCCAGCGGTCACGGCCGTCGGTGGCGTCGAGCGCGTACACCGTGCCGAGGTAGTCGGCGAGGTAGACGCCGCCGCCCGTCACCGCCGGGCCCGGGGCGAAGGTGGGCGGGCTGAGGAAGACGGCCGGGGCCTCGAAGTGCCAGCGGACATGACCGCCGGCCACGTCGACGGCGAGGACCCGGGTGCCCGCGCAGATGTAGACGTAGCCGTCGGGGGCGTGGGTCATCCGGACCGGCACGCCGCCGCAGGAGGCCGCGTCGCCGATCGGGTACGACCAGCGCTCCTCACCCGTACGGGCCTCCAGGGCGCGCAGCCGCGCGTCCTTCCAGACGTAGACCGTGCCGTCGTGGATCGCCGGACCGGCCTCGGCGGACTCGAAGTCCGTCTGGGCTCCGTTGATCTCCCAGAGTTTCTGCCCGTTGGAGGCCTCCCACGCCTGGACGCCGCCGCCGCGCGTGCCGGTGACGACCGTGCCCCGGTCGGCCTGGAGGGAGTAGACCCAGGCGTCCGTGGACAGACGCCAGAGGTCGGCGCCCTCCCTGGCCTCCAGCGCGTACAGCGTCGGTCCGTCGGACGCGTGGATACGGCCGTCCGCGACCGCCATCGACCAGGCCACGTCACGGGTCTTGAACCGGCGCCTGCCGGTCGCGACGTCGAGGGCGTGGACCTCGAAGGACGTGACGTAGACGAGGTCGTCGGCGACCGAGGGCGTGCCCCAGACGTCGTTGGACATGCGGAAGCGCCAGGGGCGCCAGCCCGCGCCGGCGTCGGGCGCCGGGGGCGCGGCCGTGGGCACGGGCGCCGGTTCGGCGCCGTTCACGCCGATGCGCGGCCGGGACCAGGACGCGGCGAGCCCCGCTTCCGGCGGCGGCGCCTTCACGGCCGCCGCGCGGGCGTCGAGGACCCGGGGTCCGGGACCGATGGGCACCTTGGCGCCCGCGAGACGCACCGGGCCGGTGTCGGGCGCGCCCACGGCGACCGGGGCGTGCGAGGGCGGCGGGGGCAGGGCCGGACGCCCGCCGCGGCCCGCTCCCTGGGCCGGCTGCTGGACCGGCGGACGGCCGCCCCTGCGGGTCTCGATCAGGCCCACCGCGCGCTCGGGCAGCCACGCCGACGCCGTACCGCTGTCGTCGGAGCCGGAGCCGAAGAGGTGGGGTGCGAGCTGGGCCTGGAGGTCGGCGGGGTTGGGGCGCGCGGTGGCGTCCATCTGCATGCAGGACTCGATGAGCGGGCGCAGCTCGTCGGGCAGGCCTTCGAGGTCCGGGCCCTCGCGGAGCAGCATGAACACCGTCTCGACGGGGTTGGCGCCGTGGAAGGGTGCGTGTCCGGTGGCCGCGAAGACGAGCATCGAGCCCAGCGAGAAGACGTCGCTCGCGCCGGTGACGCTGCGGGAGTCCTTGGCCTGCTCGGGCGACATGTAGGCGGGGGTGCCGACGGCCACGTTGGTCATGGTCAGACGGGTGTTCGAGACGCCGGACGCGATGCCGAAGTCGATCACGCGCGGTCCGTCCTCGACCACGAGGACGTTCGAGGGCTTGAGGTCGCGGTGGACGAGTCCGGCGCCGTGGATCGACTGGAGCGCCTCCGCGACACCGGCCGCCAGCCAGCGCACCGCCTGGGCCGGGAGCGGCCCGCACTCGTTCACTATCTCTTCGAGCGAGGGCGCGGGGACGTAGGCGGTGGCCAGCCACGGCACCGCGGCACGGGCGTCGGCGTCGACCACGGCCGCCGTGTAGAAGCCCGACACGGCGCGGGCCGCCTCGACCTCGCGCGAGAAGCGGACCCGGAACAACTGGTCCTCGGCGAGCTCGGTCCTGACCGTCTTGATCGCCACGCGCCGGCCGGAGGCCGAGCGCGCGAGATAGACCAGCCCCATGCCGCCGGCACCCAGCCGGCCCAGCACCTCGAACGGCCCGATCCGGCGCGGATCGTGCTGCGTCAGCTGATCCACCACTTGCCTGCCACCTCCCCGTACGGGTCGCGTCATCCACGTATGAACGCGGCCCAGTGCAGCGTCTCACCACCGCACCGCCATGGCGGCACGCACCCCGATTCTTCCTGGCCGAGCCGCCGGTTGCGAACCCGGGGGCGGATCGGGGTGTCTCATGACAAATCAGCCACCCCGGCAGGAGTGCGGTCGCCGGGGCGCCACGCTTCGGGGCCGAAATGCGCCCCTCACCCCAGAAGTACCCCGCTCCGGGCCCCGGAAGTGCCGTCCCTCACGTCGAAATGGCGTGCCCACGAACGCGGAAGCGTTTCGGACGGCGTCGGCGGGGCGTCCCCGGTGTCCGGCGGGGCCCGGGCGGCCTCACCGCCGGGCGGGCGTCACGCCTGGTGGCGGCGCGTTCACCGCTGGAGCACGGCGAAGGACGCGCCCTGGTTGTCCGTGACGACGGCGACCCGCCCGTACGACGTGTCGAAGGGTGTCACCTGGACCCGTCCGCCGAGCCGGTTCACCGTCCCGAGTGTCTCCTCGCAGTCCTCGACCCCGAAGTGCACGAGGAAGTGGGGTGGCATCTCGGCCGGAAAGACTCCCGTCACCGGAACGCGACCGAAATCGGGGGTCGCGTCGGGTCCGAACAGCGCGTCGTGGAAGAGGGTGCCGTAGAAGCGGTCGACGGTCGCGGTGTCGCGGGCGTAGAGCTCGGCCCAGCAGAAGGTGCGCGGCTCGTGCCGTCTGGCGAAACCGGCGTGGGTGCCGGGCTGCCAGAAGCCGAAGACGGCGCCCTCCGGGTCGGTGGCGAGGGCGGCCGTGCCCAGCTCGCCCGACGGTCCCACCGCCGTGGGGACGGCGATGATCCGGCCGCCCGCCCCCGTGATCCGGCGCGAGAGCGCCCCGGCGTCGGGTGTCGCGAAGTAGACCGTCCACACGGTGGGCATCCGGCCGTCCAGCTTGGGCGTGAGCGCCGCGACCGGGTCGCCGTCCAGCTCCGCCCAGCCCTGCGGTCCCGGCTCCTCGGGGAACGTCCAGCCGAAGAGCTCACCGTAGAAGCGCTTGCCCGCCTCCACGTCGGGGAGCTGGGCGTCGACCCAGCAGGGCACGCCCTCGGGGAACCCGGCGAAAACGGCTGATTCGGCCATGCGGCCAAGCTAACGGCCCTTTCGCCATCCCGCAGGGTGTGCGCACCTGCTCCGGTGACGTCCCGTCCCTGCTCAGGGGCCTCGCGGAGGAGAAAAGGGCGCCTTTCCGAAACGGGCCGATCACGGTCGCACCCCATTTGCAGTCGGCCGAATCGCGCTCCGATCACCCCTCGGTAAGCTGACGGCATGACAGGACAAGTGCGTACCGTCGACGGCCGCGTGGCCGGACGACGTGGGCAGGCGACCCGGCAGAAGCTGCTCGACTGCCTCAGCGAGATGCTCAGCTCGTCGCCCTACCGGGACGTCAAAGTCATTGACGTCGCCCGGAAGGCGGGCACTTCACCGGCGACCTTCTACCAGTACTTCCCGGACGTCGAAGGTGCCGTCCTGGAGATCGCCGAGCAAATGGCCGCCGAGGGCGTGGGGTTGACCCAGCTGCTCGAAGGCCGTTCATGGGTCGGCAAGGCCGGATGGCAGACCGCACAGGAACTCGTGGACGGATTCCTGGAGTTCTGGCGGAAGAACGACGCGATTCTGCGCGTGGTCGACCTCGGCGCCGCCGAGGGGGACAAGCGGTTCTACAAGATCCGCATGAAGATCCTGAACTCCGTGAACAACTCCCTCACGGATTCGGTCACCGAACTCCAGGCCAAGGGCAAGGTCGACAAGGACGTGAACCCGGCCGCGATGGCCGGTTCCCTCGTCGCCATGCTCGCCGCGGTCGCCTCGCACCAGAAGGGGTTCCAGACCTGGGGCGTCAAACAGGCCGAACTCAAGCCGAACCTGGCGCTTCTGGTGTATCTGGGTGTGACCGGGAAGAAGCCGACGAAGTAGATTCCCGCGTCCGAAACGCTCCAGCTCCTGTCATGCGGGCGGCAGTTCGCTCCGGAGGAACCCTCCGGCGGACCGCCGCCCGCTGCGCGTCCGGCCCCTCTCACCCGGAGTCCGCCCCGCCCTTCGCGGAGCCGGCGGGCACCTCCCTGCGTACGATCCTGAAGAGCCGTATCTCCCGGTCCACCCGGGCCTGATAGGTGGCGTAGGGCGGCCAGAACGCCAGCACCGTCCTCCAGACCGCCGCTCTCTCCTCGCCCGTCAGGAGCGTGGCGGTGACGGGGATGTCCTCGCCCCTCCAGTTGATGACGGCCTCGGGGCGGGCCAGCAGGTTCGCGGTCCAGGCGGGATGGCTGTCGCGGCCGAAGTTGGACCCGACGAGAATCCAGCCGGACCCCGCCTCCGCTCCCGGCGCGGCGCCCTCCGGCATGCAGGCCAGTGGCGTACGGCGCTCCAGACCGCTCCTGGCCCCGCGCGCGGTCAGCACGACCCCCGGCAGCATCTGGGCGCTGAGCAGTACCTTGCCGCGGGTGAGCCGGTGCACGGCCCGGTCCAGGGCCGGTACGACGTGAGGGGCCACCCTGGCGAACGCCCGCGTGGAGGAAACCCGCTGCACCACCCGCACACCCCGCGCCCGCCGCCCCCCGGCTCCCCCACCCGGCCGAGCGTCCCCGGCCGAACCCACGCCTGCCCCTCCGTCCGTCGCCATCAGACCGTCACCTCTCCACCGTCGAAGAGCCGCGCCGCGGCCGCCGCGTGTGCGCGCAGTCGGTGGGCGGGGCCGAAGAGCAGTTCGTCGCCGGAGGCGCGCTTGAAGTAGAGATGGGCCTCGTGCTCCCAGGTGAAGCCGATGCCTCCGTGCAGCTGGATCCCCTCGGCGGCGGCGGTGCGCAGCGCCTCCAGCGCCTGCGCGAGGGCGAGGCCACCCGCGCGCTCACCGCCCGCCCCTGCGGCCCAGGCCGCGTAGTACGCCGCCGAGCGCGCCGACTGCACGGCCACGTACACGTCCGCGAGCCGGTGCTTGACCGCCTGGAAGGAGCCGATCGCCCGCCCGAACTGCTCACGCCTGCCCACGTGTTCGACGGTGCGCTCCAGCGCCCGGCCGGCGGCGCCCACGGCCTCCACGGCCAGGACGGCCGCGGCCCCGTCCCCGACGGCAGCCAGCGCGGCGGGCACATCGGCCCGGTCGTCGTCACCCAGCAACTCGGCCTCCACGTCACGCAGTTCGATCCTGGCCTGCGGCCGGGTCGGGTCCAGGGCGGTCTGCCGTGTCCGTACGAGCCCCTCGGCACCGCCCCTCACCAGGAACAGCAGCGTCCGCGACCGCGCGAAGCCGCCGGTGTGCGCGGCCACCACCAGCAGCCCGGCGCTGTGGCCGTCGAGCACTTGGGCCGCCTGACCGTAGAGCCGCCAGACGCCGTCCGCCCGGCGCGCCTGCACTCCCCCCGCGCGGCCGCCGCCCGCCCAGTCGCCGCGGTTGTCCCCGGCCAGGCCGAGGGCGGTGGCCAGGCCCGTGCCGGGGACCGCGAGGGCGGCGGTCAGCGCGCCCGAGGCCAGCGACGGCAGGAGCGCGGCGCGCTGCGCCCCGGTTCCGAGGGCCAGGACCAGCGGGGCGGCGAGGACGGCACTGGACAGCAGGGGCGAGGGGGCGAGGGCACGGCCCGACTCCTCGCAGGCGAGGGCGAGTTCCGTGAGGGAGCAGCCGACACCGCCGTACGCCTCGGGCAGGGCGAGTCCGGGCAGTCCCAGGTCCCGCGCGAGGGCCTCCCAGAGCGCGGGGTCGTAGCCGGCCGGGGTCCGTTCGGCGGCCCGCAGCTCCTGCGGGCCGCACCGCTTGTCCAGCAACTCCCGCAGCGTGCGGCGGATTTCCTCCTGCTCCGCGGTGAGACGGGCGTCCATGGGCGGGCTCCTCCCTCGCCGGACGGCGGGCGTCCCGGGGACCCCGGGCCGGCGCGGCGGACTGATCCGGCAAGCCGATCTGACGGGCCGTCATGTTAGGGCGGGGGGTCCCAGATGCACAGGGGTGCGACGCCTCCCGACGGAGCGGACATCTGATGTACCGTCAGATTCATGACGCATGCCAGTACGGGCCGCGGCCGTCGAAAGGTCGCCGTCGTCGGTGTGACCCTCTCCGACTGCGGCCGGGTGGACGAGGCGACCGCGTACGCGCTGCACGCCCAGGCCGCCCGCCGCGCCCTGGCCGACTCCGGCCTGGACCGTTCGGTGATCGACGGACTCGCCTCGGCGGGACTCGGCGTCCTGGCCCCCGCCGAGGTGGCCGAGTACCTGGGACTGCGGCCCACCTGGGTCGACTCGACCTCGGTGGGCGGGTCCACCTGGGAGGTCATGGCGGCCCACGCGGCCGACGCCATCGCCGCGGGCCACGCCAACGCCGTCCTGCTCGTCTACGGCTCCACCGCCCGCGCCGACATCAGGGCGGGCCGCCGCACCGGCGACCTCTCCTTCGGCGCGCGGGGCCCCCTCCAGTTCGAGGTCCCCTACGGCCACACGCTCGTCGCCAAGTACGCGATGGCCGCGCGCCGCCACATGCACACCTACGGCACCACGCTCGAACAGCTCGCCTCGGTGGCCGTCCAGACCCGCGCGAACGCGGCCCGCAACCCGGAGGCGATGTTCCGCACCCCCGTCACCGTCGACGACGTCCTGTCCGGGCCGATGATCGCGGACCCGTTCACCAAGCTGCACTGCTGCCTCCGCTCCGACGGCGGCGCGGCGGTGCTGCTGGCGGCCGAGGAGTACGTGCGCGACTGCCGCACGGCCCCGGTGTGGGTGCTCGGGACCGGTGAGCACGTCTCGCACACCACCATGTCCGAGTGGGAGGACTTCACCGTCTCCCCGGCGGCGGTGAGCGGCAGGCTCGCGTTCGAGCGGGCGGGGGTACGCCCGGCCGAGATCGACCTCGCGGAGATCTACGACGCCTTCACCTACATGACCCTGGTGACCCTGGAGGACCTCGGCTTCTGCGCCAAGGGCGAGGGCGGCGCCTTCGTGGACGCGGCGAAGGGACGGCTCCTGGTGGGCGGGGAACTGCCGGTGAACACGGACGGGGGCGGCCTCTCGGCCCAGCATCCCGGCATGCGCGGTCTGTTCCTGCTGGTGGAGGCCGTACGACAGCTACGGGGCGAGCTCCCGCCGGAGCGCCAGGTGCGCCGCCCCGACGGCACCCTGCCGGAACTGGCGGTGGCGTCGGGGACGGGCGGCTGGTTCTGCTCGTCGGGGACGGTGGTGCTGGGGCGGTAGCGCCCGGACGGCGTGAGGCCGGTCAGGGCAGGACGGTGACGGCGGCCGTGTCGTTGCCGGGGTTCGCGTCGCGGCGACCGCCCGACGGGATCTCGTCCTCGACGGTCACGCTGCCCTCCCCCGGCCCGTAGAGGCGCAGGGTGAACACGAAGTCGCGGCTCTCCCCCGGGTCGAGCTCGTCCACCGGGCAGGTGTACGTCCCGTCGGCCGAGTCGCAGAGCGGCTCGAAGGCGTCCACGTCGATCTCCCGCATGGGCTCCTTCACCACATCACTGGGCGGCGGGGTGAAGACGAGCCTGATGGCGTTGCCGGGGTTGCCGGGCCCGTTGTTGCGGACCCTCAGCCGCAGCTGACGCCGCACACCGGAGCTGCCGTGCAGTTCGACGCCGAAGACCTCGTAGTCGGCGTGGATGTCCAGGCGCACGGCGGTGGACACGGGCCCCTCGGTGAAGGTGCCGTCCGTGTCGCGTGCGGACGTGACCACGGCCTTCAGGGCCGGCCCGTCGCCGTGATCGCCACGCGACGACACCGCGATGTCCCGGCCGGGCCCCGAATCCAGCGGCCAGGCCACCTGACTGAACGAGGTGTACGTCCGTGTCCTCGACGCGCGCAGACGCACCGCGGGACGCAGGACCACGGCGCCGCCCGGCGGGATGCGCAGCCCGGGAAAACGGCAGACCGCCGTGCCTCCGTGACTCCGCAGTGAATAGCGGCAGTTGGCGTACCGCTGCCGGAAGTCCAGGAATTCCGAGCCGAGTTTCAGGCCGAGACCCTTCACCGGGACCTCGCCGTCGTTGCGGACGACGAGCGGGACGGCGACGTCGGCGCCCGGGCGGACGCCGACGATCGACTTGAGAGTCCTCACCTTCACCACGGGCTCGCCGACCACGACCCTCGTGCGGGTCGTCATCCTCTTCCCGTCGCCCGTCGTGAAGGTGAAGCGGACGACGCCCGTGTCGCCGGGTCCGCTGCCCTTCGCGGCGACCGGGTACACGCGGTCCAGGTCGGCCCAGCTGTCGTAGCCGCCGCCGAGTTCGCAGGTGACCCGCACCGTGCCGCCGTGGCACCGGGGGCCGTTCCCGCCCAGGCCCACGGTCCTGAGCCGCACGACGCTCTCCGACCCGCTCACGTCGACGGTCAGCCGGTGGTCCCGTGCCACGGAGCCACGGCTCGCTCCGACGTCCTCGGCCTGCACATGAAAGGGCACCTTGGCCTTGGACCCGGTCCTGTCGCCGTACGGGCGCAGATAGAAGAGCTCGGGTGCGGTGAGCGAGGACTTCCGTTCCGTGACGGAGCCGCACCCGGCGAGCAGAAGCGGCAGCACGACTCCGAGGACGATGACGACGGCCGTACGTCCCGACGCGTGGCCCCGCCCCCGCACCCGCCCTCGCCCTCGCCCTCGTCCTCGCACTCCCGACGGTGAGGCCTCCGGACCACCACGAGCGTGGGCCTCCGAGCCTCCGGCACGGGTCAGCTCCTGGCGCGATAATCGGGTCATGGGAACAGATCTACACGACCTGCTGCGGTCGCTGCGGGTGTGGGACGCCGAGCTGCCGTCGTTCGACCCGGCGACCGCGCCCGCCGAACCGCTGACGCTGTTCACGGAGTGGTTCGCCGAAGCGGCGGCCGCCGGACAGGCCGAGCCGCACACGATGTCGCTCGCGACGACCGGCGAGGACGGCCTGCCCGACGTGCGGATCGTGATGCTGCACGGCGCGGACGAGGACGGCTGGGCGTTCGCCTCGCACGTGACCAGCCGCAAGGGACACCAGCTGGCCGCCCGCCCGTACGCCGCTCTCGGCTTCTACTGGCCCGCGCAGGGACGCCAGATCAGACTCCGCGGCCCGGTCACGGCCGCGTCGCCCGAGGAGAGCCTCGCGGACCTGCACGCCCGCTCCACCGGGGCGCTGGCCGCGGCACTGGTGGGCCGGCAGAGCGAGGTCCTGCCCTCGCGGGCCGAGCTGGACCGGGCCTCGGACGCGGCCTGGCAGCGGGCCGAGAGCGCCCCGGACGCCCCGGCCCCCACCTGGACCCTCTACCGTCTGCGCCCCGACGAGGTCGAGTTCTTCCAGGGCGACGCCCGCAGGCGCCACACCCGGCTCGTCTACCGCCGCGCGGAGACCGGCTGGACCACCGGACTGCTGTGGCCCTGACACCGGCGACGGCCACGACCCGGAACGCCCCGGGTCCGACCGCCCCGCGCTACCCCTCGTACGTGAAGTCGAAGGTCGCGAAGTCGGAGACGGGCCGGTAACCGATGCGCTGGTACAGGCCGTTGCTGGTCGGATTGGCCAGGTCGGTGAAGAGCAGCACCTCCCGGACGCCGGTGGCGAGCGCGGCGCGGCTCACCTCGGCGGTGACGGCACCGGCGTAGCCCCGGCCGCGCAACGGCGCCGGGGTGTAGACGGGGGCGACCCGGAGCTGTCCGGCGACCGGTGGTGTCACGCCCGCCATGGCGACGGGGGTGCCGTCCGGGGTCTCCCAGAGGGTGACGCCGCCGTAGGAGATCCGTTCGTCGGCCCAGGCGCCGAGGTCCCGGTGCGCGCCTTCTCCGATGGACTCGGCGAACTCCGTGTACCAACGGGCGAGCAGGTCCCGGTCGCCCGCGTCCGCGACACGGGCACGGCCGGGCGGCGCGGGCTCGGGCACGGTCACTCCGGCGAGCCGGTACAGCCGCTCGCTCCGCAGCCGCTCGGCCCTCGCGCCGGTCCGCAGCCCCCAGGCCTCGACGAAGAGCTCGGCGGTGTCCTTGTCGGCGGAGACCCCGGGCACCTCGGTCCGGGCGTCCGCGAGCAGCGCGGCCAGCGACCGCGCGTCCCGCTCGCCGAGCGAGGTGAGGTTCAGCCGGTACGGCGGCGTACGGAAGAAGGCGCCGCGGACGGCCCCGTCCCGCTCCAGGATCCCGAAGACCGGCGCGCTCCCGCCGTACTGGCTCATCCCCCGCCTGCGCAGGGCTTCCGTCACGGTCAGCGCGACGGTGTGCCGGTCGGGCCGCGAGCGGAGGAAGTCGCCGGCCGTGCCGAGGAACGCGTCGAGGTCGTGGGTGAGCCGCCAGTCGTACGTCAGGGAGGTCATGCCGGATGATCCCGTGCGGCCGCGCGACCGTGCCTCCGATTTTCCGCGGATGGGAGTGACCGGTGGGCCGGGAGAGGTTTGAATGGCTGGATGGCCGACGCGCATGTGCAGTTCTCCGTCCAGCCCGCCCCCGAGCTGACGGGCCTCGGCCTGCGGCTGCGCCCCTGGGACCCGGAGTCCGACGCGGACGTGTCGGCGTACCTGCGCGGGCTGACCGATCCCGAGTTCCAGCGCTGGAACACCCCGCTCAGGTTCGTCCGGGACATCGACGCGGCCCGTGAGTCGCTGCGGACCCGGGTCGCGGCGGCGACCAGTGGCACCGCGCTCTCCTTCTGCGTCACCGACGCCGGGACCGGCGAGACCCTGGGCCATGTCGGCCTCAACGAGATCGACCACGTCATCAGCTGCGCCCGCGTCGGCTACTGGGTCCTCCCGGAGTGCCGCGGCCGCCGGGTCGCCACCCGCGCCCTGCTCCTGGCGGCCCGCTACGGCTTCACCGACCTCGCCCTGCACCGCCTGGACCTCGGTCACGCCGTGGGGCACGAGGTGTCCTGCCGGGTCGCCGAGCGCTGCGGATTCCGGCACGAGGGGACGCTGCGGGGCGCGATGTTCGAGGCCGGCCGGCACGACGCGTTCCGCGACGTGCACCTGCACGGACGACTCGCCACGGACCCGGAACCGGCACCCGTCCACTAGGTCGTGTCCCGGGCGGCCGGGGGCAGGACCCGCGGACGGGGCTCGGCCCGCCTGAGGGACCGGCGGAGGTCACCCACCTGGAGGACCGGCGGCAGTCACCCGCCGGCGGCCCGAGGTCACCCGCCCGGAGGACCGGCGTCGGTCGGTCACCCGTCGGCGCCCGGTGCCACGGGCCCGGCCGCCGCGGGCTCAGCCGTCACAGGTACGGCCGCCACAGGCCGGAACACGGGGATCCCCGCCCGGAAGGCGACCTCCAGCTCCATCCCGATCCGCAGCGCCGTCCCCTCGCACCCGATCACCTCGGTCATCATCCGCGGCCCTTCGGCCAGGTCGACGACGGCGGCGGCGTAGGGCACGCGTGCGCCGAAGGGGGGCAGGTCGTTGCGGTGGACGACGGACCAGGTGTGGAGCGTGGCGCGTCCGCTCGCGGGACGCCAGTCCACGTCCTCGCTCCAGCAGTACGGGCAGAACTCGCGCGGATAGTGGTGGACGCGGTCGCAGGTCGCGCAGTGCCGGATCAGCAGCCGCCCCTGGGCCGCCGCGTCCCAGTAGGGCCGGGTGAAGGCGTCCGCCTCGGGAACGCCGAACCCGCCACCCGGACCCGCCGCGCCCCCGCCGGTCCCGCCGACCCCGCCTGCCCTGCCGTCCCCGCTCACCGGAACAGTCCGAGGGCGCTGTCCAGCGACCACGTCTGCCAGGACATCGCGAACAGGCCGACGGCCGAGGCCAGCGCCATCATCGCGTTCTGTCCCTGTTCCGCCCAGTCGTGGATCATGAGGGTGAAGTAGAGGAGGTTGAGGAGCAGGCCTCCGACCAGTGCCACGGGGGTCAGCAGCCCGGCCACCAGCCCGAGACCGAGTGCCAGCTCCGCGTACACGACGACGTACGCCATCACCCTGGGGCGCGGTGCGACGATCGTGTCGAATCCCGAACGCACGGCGTTCCAGCGGTGCTTGGAGGCGACGTCCGCCGCCCACGCGATGCCGGTCCCGCGCTCGAACCAGCCCTTCCTGTCCTTGTGGCGCCAGCTTTCGAGCCACCACAGGCCGAGTCCGATACGGAGCACAGCCAGCCATTCCGCCCCGCCGAGCCAGATCGTGTCCATGGCCGCACCTCCCGCAGAGGGAACGTATCTGACGGAACGTCAGTTTCGACTTCCGAGAGCGCCCGCGCAAGAGCCCGGCACCGGCCGACCGGGACGGAACGCCCACCCCTCAACACGCCGCACCCCGAGGGGGGCGCGCGAGTCCGGCCCCGCGCTCCCGCGATCGGCGTACGACCCGGCACCCACCTGCGGCGACACCGCACTTTTCGTACGTCTTCACCACGCCGAAGTGACCTACGCCACGAGACCCACCCACCCCTCCCACAGTCGTGACCGGTTCGCAACCGATTCAGGTCTTGACCGAGACCTATCAAGCCGAGCCATGATTACGCTCGCGCTATGGCCGACACGACTGCTTCCACGACCCCCCGCACGGTGCCCTCCCACGAGGACCGCCCCGTGTACGTGATCGGAGGCGGCCCCGGGGGGCTCGCGGCGGCGCACGCACTGCGCGCCCGGGGCGTACGAGCTGTCGTCCTGGAGAAGTCGGACCAGATCGGCGCCTCCTGGCGGGGGCACTACGACCGGCTGCACCTGCACACCACCCGGCGCCTGTCCGCGCTGCCGGGGCTCGCGATGCCGCGCTCGTTCGGCCGCTGGGTGGCCCGCGACAACGTGGTGCGCTACCTGGAGAAGTACGCCGAGCACCACGCCCTGGAGATCGTCACGGGCGTCGAGGTGTCCCGCGTCGAGCCCGCCCCGGGCGGCGACGGCTGGCTGCTGCACGCCACCGGCGGACGCGAGCTGACCGGCAGCGCGGTGGTCGTCGCGACCGGTTACAACCACACCCCGCGCGTCCCCGACTGGTCGGGCCGCGACACCTACACCGGCGAGCTGCTGCACGCCGGCGCGTACCGCAACCCCGCCCCCTACGCGGGCCGTGACGTCCTCGTCGTCGGCGTCGGCAACACCGGCGCCGAGATCGCCGTGGACCTGGTCGAGGGCGGCGCCTCGCGGGTACGACTGTCCGTCCGCACCGCGCCGCACATCGTGCGCCGTTCGACGGCGGGCTGGGCCGCGCAGTTCACGGGCATCGTCGTACGGAGACTGCCGGTGCGGCTCGTGGACGCGCTGGCCGGGCCGATGGCGAAGCTCAGCGTGCCGGACCTGGCGGCGCAGGGGCTGCCCCGGCCCTCCACCGGGCTCTACTCCCGGGTCAACGAGGGTTCCATCCCCGTCCAGGACGTCGGTCTCATCGACGCCGTCCGCAAGGGCAGGGTCGAGATCGTGGCCGCGGTGGAGGGGTTCGAGGACGACAAGGTCGTCCTCGCCGACGGGGAGCGGATCGCTCCGGACGCGGTGATCGCGGCGACCGGCTACGCGCGGGCGTTGGAAGGTGTGGTCGGGCATCTGGGGGTGCTCGACGGGCGTGGGCATCCCGTCGTGCACGGTGGGCACGCGCCGAAGAACGCGCCGGGCCTGTACTTCACCGGGTTCACCAACCCGATCAGCGGCATGTTCCGTGAACTCGCCCTGGACGCAGAAAAGATCGCCAAGGCCGTAGCCCGCCACACGTCCAGATCAACAACCTGACCCCCACACCCCCTCCCCAGCAACGCCGACCAAGCCAGGCAACAGCTCCCTTCGCCCCCTCCGCCCCTACCCAACCCGTCACCAGGGGCTCCGCCCCCGGACCCCCGCTCCTCAAACGCCGGAGGGGCTGAAACTCACGCACGCCACGACGCACCCGCAGCCGGAATACGGCGTGAGGGGCCGTGCCGGTACATCGATGGCCGTCGCCACCTACGGTCACGCCTCACCCAACGGCGACGGGCTGATGCACCGGCGCGGCCCCGACCCACCCACCGGAGCGAACCCGCACCTGCACAGCGGTTCCTGACACGACGTCAGTTGCGTAATCTGACAGTGCGTCAGTTATCCATTGACTGTCACACAGGAGCGGGCGGACCGATGCTTGGATCAACTCACGGCACCCTCACCACCGACTCCCGCCGGGCCCGGGTCATCGCCTGCGGCGAGCAGCCCTCCCCGGTCGTGCACGGCCGGCCGGCCGAGGTCGACGACCTGGACGTCAGCGGACGCCCGCTGTACGCCGCCGTCCCCGACCTGGACCGCTTCTTCCGGCCCGAGTGCGTGGCCGTCATCGGCGCCTCGGACGCCGAGGGCCGGCCGAACACCGGGATCACCCGGCAGCTCATCGGCTGGGCCGACCGGGTCGGCGCCCGGCTCCACCCGGTCCACCCCACCCGCACGGAGGTCTTCGGCCTGCCGTGCCTCCCCTCCGTCGCCGACCTGCCCGAGCAGGTGGACCTGGCGGTCGTCCTCGTCGGCAACCCCCTCCCGGTGATCGAGGAACTGGCCGAGGCCAAGGTGAAATTCGCGGTCGCCTTCGCGTCCGGCTTCGCCGAGACCGGTGCCGCAGGCGCCGCCGCCCAGGCCCGGCTCGCCGCCGCCGTACGCGGCTCAGGACTGCGCCTGCTCGGCCCCAACACCAACCTCAACGCCTTCGAGAACTTCCGCGACGACCTCGAAGGACCCGCGATCGCCCTCATCACCCAGTCCGGCCACCAGGGCCGCCCGGTCTTCGCGATGCAGCAGCTAGGCGTCCGGCTCTCCCACTGGGCCCCCACCGGCAACGAGGCCGACCTGGAGACCGCGGACTTCATCTCCTACTTCTCCGAGCGGCCCGAGGTCGGCGCCATCGCCTGCTACGTCGAGGGACTCAAGGACGGCCGTTCCTTCCTGCTGGCCGCCGACCGCGCCGCCCGGCGCAAGGTGCCCGTCGTCGCGGTGAAGGTCGGCCGCACCGAGACCGGCGCCCGCACCGCCGCCTCGCACACCGGCAAACTGACCGGCGCCGACGCGGTGGTGGACGCGGCCATGCGCCAGTACGGGGTGATCCGCGTCGACGGACTCGACGAACTCCAGGACACCGCGGCCCTGCTGGCGCGAGCCCGAGCACCGCTGGCCGACGGGGTCGTCGTCTATTCGATCTCGGGCGGCACGGGCGCGCACTTCGCGGACCTGGCGAGCGCGGCCGGCCTGCACCTCCCGGTCCTCTCCGACACCAAGCAGGCCGAGCTGCACACCTGGATACCCGACTACCTGAACGTCGCGAACCCGGTCGACAACGGAGGGCACCCCGTCGGCGACTGGCGCGGCCGGAAGATCATCGACGCGATCCTCGCCGACCCCGCCGTCGGCGTGCTGATCTGCCCGATCACCGGGCCGTTCCCGCCCATGAGCGACAAGCTGGCGCAGGACCTGGTGGACGCGGCGGAGCAGACGGACAAGCTGGTGTGCGTGGTGTGGGGGTCGCCGGTCGGCACGGAGCCGGCGTACCGGCAGACACTGCTCGGTTCGTCCCGGGTCGCCACCTTCCGGACGTTCGCCAACTGCATCACCGCCGTCCGCGCCCATCTCGACCACGCGCGTTTCACCGCGCGCTACCGCTCCCCCTTCGACGAGGCCCCCCGCACCCCCTCGCCCTCCTTCCGCAAGGCACAGGCCCTGATGCGCCCGGGCCAGCAGCTGAGCGAACACGCGGCCAAGCAGCTGCTGCGCGCGTACGGGATACGCGTGCCGCGCGAGCAGTTGGTGACCAGCGCGGCGGCGGCCGTGCGGGCGGCGAGCCAGGTCGGCTACCCGGTGGTCATGAAGGCCTCCGGCGCGCAGATCGCCCACAAGACCGAACTGGGCCTGGTCAAGATCGGTCTGACCTCCGCCAGCCAGGTCCGCGACGCCTATCGCGAGCTCACCGACATCGCCCGCTACGAGGGCATCTCCCTGGACGGGGTGCTGGTCTGCCAGATGGTCGAGCGGGGCGTCGAGATGGTCGTGGGCGTCACGCACGACCAGCTCTTCGGGCCGACGGTCACCGTCGGGCTCGGCGGGGTGCTCGTGGAAGTGCTGCGGGACTTCGCCGTACGCGTGCCGCCGTTCGGTGACGACCAGGCGCGGGCCATGCTGTCCGAACTGCGGGGGCGGGCGCTCCTCGACGGGGTGCGCGGGGGGCCGCCGGTGGACGTGGACGCGCTGGTGGAGGTGGTGATCCGGGTCCAGCGGATGGCGCTCGAACTCGGCGACGAGATCTCGGAGCTGGACATCAATCCGCTGATGGTCCTGCCCCGGGGCCAGGGAGCCGTGGCCCTCGACGCCCTGGTGATGTGCCGCTGAACGGCCCGCTCCCCACCACCCGCACCGAACGCGACCACTGCGACGAACCCACCCGCACCTCTCGCACCCCTGGCACTGCTGGCACTGCTGGCACCGCTGGCACCCACCGCACCCCTCGCACCCACCACGGCGAACCCACCCGCACCCTCCGTACGAAACGGAGCACCTTCATGCCCGACTCCCCCCGTGCGTCCCGTGAATCTCCCGAATCCGACGAATCTCCTGAAAAGCCCCTCGACTCATTGATACGTCACACCACTGACAACGCGGTCTCGTGGATCACGCTCGACCGGCCCGAGACGATGAACGCGCTCACCTGGGACCAGCGGGAGCGCGTGATCGGTCTGCTCGCGGCCGCCTCCGCCGACCCGGGTGTGCGGGCCGTGGTCATCACGGCCACCGGCCGCGGGTTCTGCGCGGGAGCGGACCTGCGGGGAGGTCCGCCCGCGGGCGAGCGGCTGCCCGGCGACGTGGCCCGCACCATCCGGCTGGGCGCTCAGCGCCTGATCGCCGCCGTGCTGGACTGCGAGAAGCCGGTGATCGCGGCGGTCAACGGCACGGCGGCCGGCCTCGGCGCGCATCTGGCCCTCGCGTGCGACCTGGTCCTCGCGGCCGAACCCGCCCGTTTCATCGAGGTGTTCGCCCGCCGGGGGCTGGTGCCGGACGGCGGCGGGGCCTATCTGCTGCCCCGCCTGATCGGCCCGCAGCGGGCCAAGGAGCTGATGTTCTTCGGCGACGCGCTGGGCGCCGCGGACGCCGAGCGGATCGGGCTCGTCAACAGGGTCGTACCGTCCGAGGAGTTGGAGAAGACGGCCCGCGCTTGGGCGGAGCGGCTCGCCGCCGGGCCCACCCGTGCGCTCGCCCTCACCAAGCAGCTGGTCAACGCCTCGCTGGACACCGACCGCGGCGGCGCGTTCGCGGCGGAGGCGGCGGCGCAGGAGATCAACATGACGACGCGGGACGCCGCCGAGGGAGTGGCGAGCTTCGTGGAACGACGCGCCCCGCGCTACGAGGGCCGCTGACAGCCCCCCTCCCCCCGAAACCGGAACCCGGAACCCGGAATCCACCCCACCCCACCCCGCCGCCCCACGGCCCCGCCCCGTTCAGTCCTGCCGCAGCACGCGCAGGTCCCCCGCGTCGGGGTCGCCGAAGAGGACGAAGAGTTCGGGGTGGGCCTCGGTGCCGCCGATGGTCCAGTACGTGTCGTGGCCGCAGTCGCCGACGCGGACGACCACACCGTCGCGCCGCTGGGAGGCGGGCCCGTCGGCGTACGGGTCGTAGCGGCCCGCGGTGTCGAGGAACCACTTGCCCGCGCCGTCGCAGCGCGTGAACTCCTTGGTGGTCACGTCCCCGAACTCGGGCTGGGCGGGAACGGCCGAGAGCTCGGCCCTGCCGCCGGCGCTCAGCCGCAGCACGGCTCCGTGATCGCCGCGCCAGACGCCGGTGAGCCGGTCGGCGCCGAGCTTCGGCGGCTCGTACGGGTGGATGAGCCCGGTGGCCAGGGCCGCCGTGCCCGCCGCCGCGACCAGTGCGCACACGCCGAGGGCCGCGAGCGCCGAGCGGAGCCAGACACGGCCGCCGTCCGGAGGGTGTCCGGTGGCCCGTTCGCGCCGTCGCATCAGGGCGACACCGAGCGCCGGCGGCACACCCCATCCGCAGAGCAGCAGGGCCTTGGTCCCGGTGGGCGCGAGGCCGAACAGAAGGACCGCGAGCGCGGACCAGAGCGCGCCGACCAGCAGGACGAGACCGATGTGCCGGAGCCACTCGGGGCCGGGGGCGCGGCGGCGGGTCAGCCGGGCGAGGGTGGCCGCCGGCATCGTGCAGGTCACGGCGTGCAGCAGACCCAGCGCGGCGAGCAGTGGCGGCCCGAAGACCAGCACGCACAGCAGGCCGACGGCGGCGAGTCCGCCGCCGAGTCCCGCGCCGTGGTCGTCGTCGTCGAACGTCCCGACCCACCGGACCGCGACGGCCACGGCGAACTGGGCCGCACAGATCGCCGCGGCGAGGTTCACCTCCGCACCGGTCCATGTCGACCAGGGGCGCGTGGGCTTACCTGAGTTCCCCGACCTCATGAGCCGAAAGATACGCGGGCCGGACACGGCGTGCCGCGAGGGGTTCCCGCCACCGGAGCCGCCGCCCCCGCCACCACGCCCCCCGGTCCGCCTGCTGCCAGCCTCCGCGCACCCCTTCCTATCTGACAGGCCGTCAGCTTCAATGGACGGTGTGATGGGACACGCAGGGATGGCCGCCGCCGCCGTCCGCTACCTCAGGTCGGCCGGGGCCCCCACCGTCGCGGGGCCCGTCGAGGCGCTGCCGCGCCCGGATCTGCGCGCGGTCGGCGAGGACGAGCGGGCCCCGGTCGATCCGGCCCGGTTCCGCCGCGTCCTGGGACACTTCGCGACCGGGGTGACGGTCGTGACGGCACCGGCCACCGGTGCCGACGGCCCGGCCGGATTCGCCTGCCAGTCGTTCGCCTCGCTCTCGCTGGATCCGCCGCTGGTCTGCTTCATGGTCGGCCGTACGTCGGCGACCTGGCCGCGCATCGCCCGCGCCGGGGTCTTCTGCGTCAACGTGCTCGGCGCGCACCAGGGCGACCTGTGCCGCGGCTTCGCGGTGAGCGGCGCGGACAAGTTCGCCGGGGTCGCCCACGATCCCGCCCCGGTCTCCGGGTCCCCCCGCCTCGCGGGCGCGGCGGCCTGGGTCGACTGCACGATCCACGCGGTGCACACCGGCGGGGACCACCTGATCGTGGTGGGGCGGGTGGACGCGCTCGGCGCGGGCGGTGACGGGGAGGACGGCGAGGACTCCGCCGTACGACCCCTGCTCTTCCACAAGGGCCGCTTCCTCGACTGAGCCTCCCTCCCCCGCCGCCACCGAGGCCCCCACCACACGAAAGCCCAACCCACCCGCACCCGCACGAAGGCCAAACCCCCCGCACCCCGTCACGCGGCCGCCGGTGCCACCCCCGCCGTCGCCGCGCTCGCCGTGGGGAGCGACGGACGGCGGCGCCGGATCACCAGGACCATCAGCGTGGCGGCCGCGCACAGTGCTCCGGAGGCGTACCAGACGACGTCGTACGAGCCGAAGCGGTCGCGGGCGACGCCGGCGAGGAAGGCGACGAGCGCGGCGCCGATCTGGTGGGAGGCGAGGACCCAGCCGAAGACGATGGCGCTGTCCTCGCCGTACTGCTCACGGCACAGGGCCAGGGTGGGCGGGACGGTGGCGACCCAGTCGAGGCCGTAGAAGACGATGAAGAAGACCATCGGCGGGTGCACGGACGGGGCGAGCAGCATCGGCAGGAACAGCAGCGAGATGCCGCGCAGGGCGTAGTACACCGCCAGCAGGCGGCGCGGCTCGAAGCGGTCGGTGAACCAGCCGGAGGCGACCGTGCCGACCACGTCGAAGACGCCGACCACGGCGAGGAGCGAGGCGGCCGCGGTGACGGGCATGCCGTGGTCGTGGGCGGCCGGCACGAAGTGCGTCTGGACCAGGCCGTTCGTCGAGGCGCCGCAGATCGCGAACGACCCGGCCAGCAGCCAGAAGGGACCCGTGCGGACGGCGGAGAGCAGCACGGTCACCGCGCGCCGGGCGGCGCCCCGCACCGGCTCGGGCTTCGGCACGAACTCCTTCGCCCCGTACGGCGTCTGACCCACGTCGGCCGGGTGGTCGCGCAGCAGCAGCCACACGAAGGGGACGACCGCGAGGGCCGCGAGCGACACGGTGACGGCGGCCGGACGCCAGCCGTGCTGCGTGACGATCCAGGACAGCAGCGGGAGGAAGATCAGCTGGCCGGAGGCCGAGGCGGCGGTCAGGATGCCCGTCACCAGGCCCTTGCGCTCGGTGAACCAGCGGTTGGTGACCGTCGCCGCGAAGGCGAGCGCCATGGAGCCGGAGCCGAGGCCGACCAGCAGGCCCCAGCAGAGCATCAGCTGCCAGGCCGTCGTCATCCACACGGTCAGCCCGGAGCCGATCGCGATCACGGTCAGGGCGACGGCGACCACCCGCCGGATGCCGAAGCGGTCCATCAGCGCCGCCGCGAACGGTGCCGTGAGTCCGTACAGCGCGAGGTTGATGGAGACGGCCGCGCCGATCGTGCCGCGCGACCAGTGGAACTCCTGGTGCAGCGGGTCGATCAGGAGCCCGGGGAGCGACCGGAAGGCGGCCGCGCCGATGATCGTCACGAAGGTGACGGCGGCGACGAACCAGGCGCGGTGGACGCGGTGGGAGGAGGAGGGACGGTCGGGCCGGGAGTCCTCCCGGGCCTGCGCGGCTTCGGTTGTCTGGGTCACGTCCTAGAGCTTCGGGGAAGGTACGCCGATGAACCACTGGCCCGAGGGACAGCATTCGCTACGATCGGGCCATGGCCTCTCCCGGTACGCCGCCCCCGCACCGCGTCGTCGTCCTCGCCCTGGACGGCCTGCTCCCCTTCGAGCTCGGCATCCCGCAGCGCATCTTCGGCAAGGCGCGGGACACGGAGGGTCGCCCGCTCTACGAGGTCGTCACCTGCTCGGTCAGGCCGCCTGGCCCGGTCGGGACGGACGCGGACTTCTCGGTCCTCGTCGCCAACGGGCCCGAGGCGCTGGCCGGCGCCGACACGGTGGTCGTCCCGGCCTCGTACGAGCTCGGGCCCGTCCACCAGGAGGGGATCCTGACCCCGGAACTGGCCGCCGCGCTCGCGCACATCCGCCCCGGCACCCGTCTCGTGTCCATCTGCACCGGCAGTTACGTCCTGGCCGCCGCCGGGTATCTCGACGGCCGCCCCGCCACCACGCACTGGATGCACGCCGAGCACTTCCAGCGGCTCTTCCCGCGGATCGACGTCGACGCGGACGTGCTCTTCGTCGACGACGGCGACGTCCTCACCTCCGCCGGGGTCGCGGCCGGGATCGACCTGTGCCTGCACCTCGTACGGCGCGACCACGGCGCCGCCGTCGCCAACGAGGTGGCCCGCAGGACGGTCGTACCGCCGCACCGCGACGGCGGGCAGGCGCAGTACATCCGGCGCCCGGTCCCGGAGGCACGGTCGGCCGGCACCACCGCCGCCCGTGCCTGGGCGCTCGGCCGCCTCCACGAACCGATCCAGTTGCGCGACATGGCCGAGCAGGAGTCCATGTCGGTACGCACCTTCACGCGGCGGTTCCGCGAGGAGGTCGGGGTCAGCCCCGGCCAGTGGCTCACGCGGCAGCGCGTTGAGCACGCCCGCCATCTGCTGGAGTCCAGCGACCTGTCCATCGACCAGGTGGCCCGCGACGCCGGATTCGGCACGGCCCAGTCGATGCGCCAGCACCTCCAGGCGACTCTCGGCGTCAACCCGACCACCTACCGCCGCACCTTCAGAGCGGGCAGCGGCACCGGCCGATGACCTCCCGCCGTCCGCTCTGAAACTCAGGCCTCGTCAGCACGGCAGCGGCTTCAGCCGACCCGGAACTGCTCGCGCCGCATGAGCAAGTGTCACCGTCCCTGCCCGTCAGCACCCAGCCCGACGGCCGGAGGGGCGCCACCCTTCGGCATGGGTCCTGCAACCTCGCCCTACAGCGGCGCAGAGATGTCGACCTGACGCCTGATAACTGATGACTGATGACTGATGACTGATGACTGATGACTGATGACTGTCCACATACTGAAACATGTGACGGCATGTCAATAATCATCCGATCGTTACAAGCCGATCACAGTATCGAGCACACCTCGGCGGCTTTTCGGCAATTTTTGCCGCATTCGCCGTCAACCCTTGAAAACAAACCAGACAGATCACCCCGCTCCTACCACGGTGAGCCTTTGACGCGTTGACCATGACTAGGTATCTCTTAGCCTTCATGTTCACGAGATCATCACAGGATCTCTATTTGTCACCCACCACTTGCGGTAGCCAGGAGCACCTCCATGTCCGTTTCACCCCCTGCATCACTTCTGCCGGAAGAGCACGCCGCCGCCCCGGTTGCCGTCGTCGGCCTCGGCTACGTCGGCCTGCCGACCGCACTGGCGTTGTTGGAAGCCGGTAACGAAGTGATTGGCATCGACGTCAGCGAGCGACGTCTCGACGCCATCCGCACCGGGGACGTGGATCTGCTCCCTACCGACCACGAGCGCCTCGTCCGGCTGCGCGACACCGGCCGGTTGACCCTGACCAGCGACCCGGCCGCGCTCTCCGCTGCCCGTACGGTGCTGATCTGCGTACCGACCCCGGTCGACCAGCACCTCGTGCCGGACCTGGCCGCGATGGCCGGCGCCTGCGCCGACGCCGTACGTCACGCCGTTCCCGGCCAGTTGCTGATGCTGACCTCCACGACGTACGTCGGCACGACCCGGGACCTGCTGGTCAAGCCGCTCATCGAACGTGGCCTGCTGGTCGACAGCGAAGTCTTTGTGGCCTTCTCCCCCGAGCGGATCGATCCCGGCAACGCGCACCACGCCCAGGAGAGCACCCCGCGCGTGGTGGGCGGCGCCGGTGCGCGCAGCACCGAGCTGGCCGCCGCAGTGCTGGCGCGGACCGCTCCGTCGGTCCACGCACTGCCCTCGGCCGAAGAGGCCGAGATGACCAAGCTGTGGGAGAACACCTTCCGCGCCGTCAACATCGCGCTGGCGAACGAGTTCGCGGAGAACTGCCGGGGCCTGAACCTGGAGCCGGTCCGGATCATCGAGGCCGCCGCGACGAAGCCTTACGGCTTCATGCCCTTCTACCCCGGCCCCGGCGTCGGCGGGCACTGCATCCCCTGCGACCCGCACTACCTGCTCTGGCAGCTGCGCGCCCGCAGAATCGTTTCCCCTCTCATTGACGCCGCGATGGCCGCCATCGCCTCCCGCCCGCGCAAGGTCGTGCAGCGCGTACGCGAACTGCTCGGAGACGCCGGGCACAGCATCTCCGGAGCCAGGGTCCTCGTCCTCGGGATGGCTTACAAGGCGGGTGTCGCGGACGTGCGTGAGTCCCCGGCCCTGGAGATCCTGGAAGAGCTCACCGAAGCCGGCGCCAAGACCGCTTACCACGATCCGTTCATACCTTCGCTGCGGATCGGCGAGCACACGGTGACGAACACCCCCGCTCCCGAGGCTGAGCCCTGGGACCTGGTCCTGGTGCACACCGTCCAGCCCGGCATGGACCTGGCCTGGCTTCAGACTCAGCCTCTGGTGCTGGACGCCACCTACCGCCTCGACGCACCTGCCCACAAGGCGGTCGTGTGACCATGCCCGGCCCCGAACCGCTCGTCGAGACGACCCTCACCGGTGGGCAGCTCAGCGAGCACGTCCCGCACCAGCCCGTCGGTTCCGGCGACGTCGCGCTCGCCTTCGGCGCCGTACGGGCAGAGCGTCCTGCGCCGCCACCGCTGCCGCCGCTGCGTTCGGCCCGGAAGACCGAACCAGGCTTCCTGCGCCGTCGGTTGGACGCAATGCACCCGGCGCTCCGGCACGGCCTCCGCCGAGTACTGACACTGATCTGCCTGCTGCCGCTGCTGCTGATCCTGGCCCGTGAGGCACCTCGTCTGGCACAGAGTCCTCTCGTGCTCGGCTATGGCTTCACCGTGCTGACCGGCACGATCGCCATGCTCTACATCGCGTACAGCCGCTACGACGACCCGTCGGAGCGGATGCTGCGCAAGCGCCCCAAGCCGAAGAACCTGGCAGATTTCCCGTCCCTGCCACCTCGGCCCAAGGTCAGCTTCCTGCTGGCAGTCAAGGACGAGATCGACTACATCGAAGCCTGCGTGCGCTCGATGGCCCTGTGCGAATACGACGAGGACCTGCTTCAGATCATCGTCGTGGACGACATGTCCGAGGACGGCACCCGTGACGTGCTGCGTCGGCTGGAGGCGGAGCTCGGCATCACCGTGCTCTACCTGGAGAAGAACCTCGGTAAGAAGTACGCGCTGGTGAAGGCGTGCGAAATCGCGGATGGCGACGTCATCGCCTTCACCGACTCCGACTGCATCCTGGCTCCGGACGCTCTCAGCCGCTGTATACGTGCCCTCGTCAGCCACCCGGAACTGGGCGCGGTCAGCGGTCATGCCCGCGCGCTCAACGTAACCCGTACCGTCTTCACCAAGGCGCAGGACGTCTGGTACGAGGGTCAGTTCCGGGTCGCCAAGGCCGCCGAGTCCACCTTCGGCTCGGTCACCTGCGTCTCCGGACCGCTCGCGGTCTTCCGCCGCGACGCCATCTACAACTACCTCCCCGCCTGGGCCGGCGACCGGTTCATGGGTGCGCCGTTCCGCTTCGCGACCGATCGTCAGCTGACCGGCTACGTCCTCGGCCAGCGCTGGCGCGGCAAGAAGCTCAAGCGACAGTACGCCGACTCCCCCTTCGTGACCGAGCGGGACTACCCCGAGCGCTCCTGGCGCATCGGCTACGTGCAGTCCGCCAAGGTCTGGACGAACGTTCCGGAGAGCTTCCGCTCGTTCATGAAGCAGCAGATCCGCTGGAAGAAGAGCTTCATCCGCAACCTCTTCTTCACCGGCTCATTCATGTGGCGCCGCGGCTTCGGCCCGGCCGCCCTCTACTACGGGCACGCCCTGTGGGTGGTGGCCGCCCCGATCATGGCCTTCCGTCATTTGGTGTGGGCGCCGCTGCACGGCATGGCCTTCCTGACCCTGCTCTACCTGTGCGGCGTCATTCTCAAGGGCCTTGTCTGGGGCCTGGCGTTCAAGGTGGACAACCCGGACGACGGACGCTGGCGCTACAGGCCGCTGATGAGCCTGCTGTCGGCGGTACTGCTGGCCTGGCTGCTGCCGTACTCGTTCGCCACCATCCGCCGCGGCGTCTGGGCAAGGAGCCTCACCTGATGAAAGCCCTAAATCTGCTGGGGCGGTTCATCGCCGCCCTGTTGTCGATCGCCGCGGTATGCGGCATTTACGCCATCGTGCTGTCCCGAGGGAGCATCCTGCCGTGACCGACATGAACCGGCACCCCGGGAAGCTGCGCCAGAGTGTCTGGCACTGGCCGACCAGGTTCGGGCTCGTCGTGCTGGCACTCGCGGTGCTGGCTCTGCCCTTCTACGCCGCCGCCGAGTACTACCTGTACGGCAAGTACATGAGCACCCAGGTCCAGCCGCCTACGGTCCGGGTCGATGCCCGGGAAGCGGCCTCCTGGACCAAGTCGGCCCGGTCCCTGCCGGCCACGGCCGCCCCGGTCGTGCTGGCTTATCACGACATCGGGCATGCCCCGAGCGACTACACGGTCACTCCAGCCGCGTTCGACGCACAGTTGACCGCGCTGGAAAAGGCTGGCTACAGGAGCCTGACCAGCGACGAATTCGTCGCTTACCTCCACGGTGAGCCGGCGCCGCCCCGCTCCGTCTACATCACCTTCGACGACGGCCCGAACGGCCTGTGGGTCTACGGCGACCGGATCCTTGCCCGGCATCACATGCACGGAGCGGTCTACTTGATCACCGGTCGCGTCGATGACCGCCCGTACTACCTGTCCTGGAACGAGATCGCCCGGATGCAGGCGTCGGGACGCTGGGACTTCCAGGACCACACGCACAACCTGCACCACCGCGCAGTGGTCGATGCAGACGGTCACCGGGCTTCGGCACTGGCCAACCGGCTCTGGCTGCCGCAGGAGCGGCGCCAGGAGACACGCAGCGAGTACGAGGCCCGGGTCCGCCGTGATCTCCGACTGTCCTTCGGCGATTTCGCAGCCCACGACCTTCCCACCCCAAAGCTGTTCGCCTTCCCCTTCTCCGAGGCAACGGAACAGGCCAACCTGCCGATGCCGGGTCAGACTCTGCAAGAGATCCTGAACGGCAGCTTCGTGGCCACGATGACCAACGTCTCGTCCCGGCCGCTGCCCGCCAGCCGACGCGCAGCCGACGCCCGCCAGGTGCAGCGCCTCGAGGTGCTCAGGTCGACCACTTCGGCTGAACTGATCTCCGACGCGATCCGCTGGACCCAGGTCTCTCCGCAGGCCAGCGCGCCGCTGGCCCAGCCGCAGTTGTGGTCGAGTGACGACAGCAGTGGGCTGAGCGGCCTGGGCGCCTTCACCGGAGCCGGTCCTTATCCGGCCAAGAGTTCGCCGGTGCACTACATCGCTGCCTCGTACCGGCCCCGCAGCAGTGTGGACTGGAACAACTACGAGGTGGACGCGCGCCTCTCCGGCCTGAGCAACGGCACCAACCAGGGAGCTGTGCAGGTACGCGACGGCAGCGGCGCCCCGGTCTCGGCCAGCGTGAGCCAGAGCAACCTCCTGGTCTCTGTCTCAGGGACGAAGAAGCTGATCAAGCACCTGACCACAGCCTCGAGCCATATGCTGCGGATCGCGGTGCGTAATGACAGCACCCAGATCTGGGTGGACGGCACGGTGCACGTCAAGCTGCCGACGACCCCTGGCAGCCCTGGCAACCGGACCGGTGGTATCGCGCTGCGTGTCGGCATCAACAAGCCGGGCATCGCCTGGCCTCGCTTCGCCTCTCTTCGGATCGTCGACATCGCAGACAGCTCCCGCGATGTCACCGGCTCGCAGCAACGGGTGAGCGACGCGGCGCTGCTCGCCCCGAACGCCCCTTGGGTCTCCTCTCCGGATGTCAAAGCTGCGCTCAAGATCACGGACAGCGAGCTGGCCCCACAGGGACGCACACTGTCGGCCTACGGCGCCTACCAGCCCGACGCGACCGCCCGCTGGGACAGCTACACCCTGAAGGGCACAATCGCCCACCTGAACAGCAGCGAAGTCAGCGGAGCCCTCTGGGTTCGAGTCGGAAGCCCGCTGGCGATCAGCGTGCGGGTGTATCAGGACCACCTGAATGTCTACTCGGGAAACGCGGACAACCAAGCGCTCGTGGCCAGTCGCCGGCTCACCTCGGCACCCGCTCATCCCATAGCGATCCGCGTGACCGCCGACAGTACGCTGATCACCGCGGACGGATCGACCAGCCTCAACCTGATCGCCAAGGGCGAGACCGGCGGTGTGGGCTTCTCGGCTTACCGGGACTTGACCCGACTGTCGTGGCCAACCGTCCAAAAGCTCGGGGTCAGTGCGATCGCGGGAGCAGACTGACCGTGGCCGGACTGACGCGACGTCAACTCATCTGGTTCGGTGCAGCCGCGGGACTGGGTGCCGCGGTCGCCGGGGTAGGTACCTGGGAGCGGTACGGCAACGACGCCTTCCCCGACTTCTGGCCGCGCTTCGGCGCGGACGGACTGGTTACCAATGAGTGGGCGTTCCGCCATCCGCATGGATCGGGAGCGCACCGCTCGGCCGACTGGGTGGCCACAAGTGGCTCCCTGTTCGCGAGTGGCGGCCTTGGCTGGACCGGTCGACCCGACGCGGGGAAGACCGGTCCCCACTCCCAGACCGCTGACGATTCGGCAGTCTTCCGGCTGGTGAGCCGCCGTCGGGACTTCGGACCGGTGAGGGTGTCCTTCCAGATACGAATACAGCCACCGATCACCACGGCGCGCACTCCACCGGAAGCCTGGGACGGCGCCCACGTGTGGCTGCGATACCACAGTCCGCAAGAGTTGTACGCACTCAGTTTCCGTCGCCGGGACGGCACAGTGGCGATCAAGCGCAAGGTGCCATCCCACGACTCCTCGGCCGTGGAGGGTGGTGACTACGCAACGATCGCCGAGGGCAGCCATGGCATCAGCTACGGCGACTGGCATCGGGTCGAGGCCCAGGCGGTCAACACCTTCTCCGGTGTGCGTCTTCGCCTGGTCATCAATGGAAAAGAGGTGCTGCACACCGTGGATGACGCACCGGGCCCACTGGCAACGCCGGGCGGGGTCGGTCTGCGCGCCGACAACAGTGAGCTGTGGTTCGGCGACTTCTCGGCCCGCAGGGCCTGAACACCTTGCTCACACGCTCGCTGCCGAAACCGGATCTCGAAGCACCGCCGCTTGTCGAGGTCAGGTACGGCAGCGAGCCGAGCATGCGTCAGCGGATGTCCTAGCTCTGCCCGGTCAAGGAGATTGCCGGCTCGGCCTCCTCGGCGAAGAGCTGGGTCCACCGACTTGCTGAACAGGCGACCTGCACCTCAGAACGTCAACACCGCCCGCGCCACCTTCCCCGCGTGCGCGTCCTCGGCCGCTCGGTCGAAGTCCTCGACCGGGTACGTCGCCGTCACCAACTCGTCCAGGAGCAGCCGGCCTTCGCGGTACAGCTCGGCGTACAGGGCGATGTCGCGCTGGGGGCGGGACGAGCCGTAGCGGCAGCCCAGGATGGACTTGTCGAGGTACATCGAGGAGACGAGGAAGGAGGCCTCGGCCGTCGCCGGGGGGACGCCGAGCAGGATCGCCTGGCCGTGCCGGTCCAGCGAATCGACCGCGCCCCGGATGAGTTCGACGCGTCCGACGCATTCGAAGGCGTGCTGGGCCCCGGTCGGCAGGACGTCCCTGACCCCGTCCATCGAGGTCAGGAAGTGGGTCGCGCCGAACTGCCGGGCCACGGTCTCCTTGGCGGGGTTGGAGTCGACGGCGACGATGCGCAGGGCGCCCGCGAGCCGGGCGCCCTGGAGGACGTTGAGGCCGATCCCGCCCGTGCCGATGACCAGGACGGTGTCGCCGCGGTCGACCCGGGCCCGGTTCAGGACCGCGCCGACGCCGGTGAGGACCCCGCAGCCGATCAGCGCGGCCGAGGTCAGCGGGATGTCCTTCGGGATCCGGACCGCCTGGACCGCCTTGACCACCGTGCGTTCCGCGAAGGCCGAGTTGGCGGCGAACTGGTGCAGCGGCTCGCCGGCGCGGGTGAACGGCCGCTGCGGCATGCCGATCGCCCTGCGGCACATCGTGGGCCGCCCCCGGTCGCACTCGGCGCAGGTCCCGCAGTTGGCGAGGGTCGACAGCGCCACATGGTCGCCGGGCCCGACGTGGGTGACCCCCGCGCCCACCGCCTCCACCACGCCCGCGCCCTCATGGCCGAGCACCACGGGGACGGGGAAGGGGATGGTTCCGTCCACCACGGAGAGATCGCTGTGGCAGAGCCCGGCCGCGGCGATCGCGACCAGGACCTCTCCGGGCCCTGGATCCCGTATCTCCAGGTCGTCCACCACCTGGGTCCGCTTCCCGTCGAAGATCACGCCTCGCATCGCACCGGCTCCCCTCTCCCCGGGCCGCCCCGGGCGCTGTTCCCGGGCCGCTCCCGGGCTGATTCGGTCCGTACCCGGCTGCCGCGCGTGCCGGGCCCGTTCATGAACCGCCCCGCGGTTCCTTCGGCAGGCCGAGCGCCCGCTCGGCGATGATCGTGCGCTGGATCTCGTCCGAGCCTCCGTAGATCGTGTCGGCCCGGCTGAACAGGAACAGGTGCTGGGACGCGTCGAGTTCGTAGGACCGCTCGGCCGACCAGTCCGCCGGGCCCGCCGCGGCGGCGGCTCCGCGTACCTGGACGGCCAGTTCACCGAGCCGCCGGTGCCAGCCGCCCCACAGCAGCTTCGCCACGCTCGGCGCGGCCGGGCCGCCCGACCCGCCCCGGCCGTCCGAACCGCCCAGGGTGCGCAACGCGTTCCACCGCATCACCCGCAACTCGGCCCAGAGCCGCACCAGTCGCTCGCGCACGACGGGGTCCTCGGCCGCTCCCGTCTCGACCGCCGTGCGCAGTACCCGCCCCAACTCCTCGGCGAAGCCGATCTGCTGGGCGAGCGTGGAGACCCCGCGCTCGAAGCCGAGCAGGCTCATGGCGACCCGCCAGCCGTCGCCCTCGGCGCCGACCATGTGCCCGGCCCGCGCCACCGCCCCGTCGAAGAACACCTCGTTGAAGTCGCTGGTGCCGGTCAGCTGGCGGATGGGCCGGACCTCGATCCGGCCGGGCTGGTCCATGGGGACGAGGAGGAAGGACAGTCCGTGGTGGCGGACCGAGCCCGGTTCGGTGCGGGCGAGCACGAAGCACCAGTCCGCGTCCCGGGCGAGCGAGGTCCAGATCTTCTGCCCGGTGATCCGGTACGCCCCCGGGGAGCCGGATCCCGGGTCCCGTACGGCGCTCGTGCGGACGCCGGCCAGGTCGGAGCCGGCGCCGGGCTCGCTGTAGCCCTGGCACCACAGTTCCTCGCCGCGGGCGATCGGGGGCAGGAAGCGGTGTTTCTGGTCCGGGCTCCCGTGCGCGATGAGCGTCGGCGCCAGCAGGTTCTCGCCGATGTGCCCGGACCGGGCCGGTGCCTTCGAGCGGGCGTACTCCTCGGCCCACACCACCTGCCGGGTCAGGTCCGCGCGCCGGTTGCCGTAGCCGTCCTCGGCCCAGCCGAGTCCGATCCAGCCGCCCGCGCCGAGTTCGCGCTCCCAGTCGCGGCGCGCGGGGGTGCCGGCCAGATGCTCCTCCAGCCAGGCCCGCGCCTCGCGCCGGAAGAGTTCGTCCCGCGCACCGAATGCGAAATCCACGCGCTCTCCTCCCCGAGGGTCCGGGACGTCCGGACCGGGCACGGTCAGGCGTTGGGGCGCGCCCCGTCCGCCGCGGCCCGCGCCATCGCCTCCAGCCGCTCCAGCAGCGGCATGGGATCGACGCCGACGGTCCCGGGCAGGAAGTCGGCGATCCTCTCCGGGGTCCAGGCGCCCTCGGCGTACCCGGCGCGCAGTTCGCGCGGCTGAGCCCATACGGCGATCTTGGGTCCGGCGATCGTGTAGACCTGCCCGGTGATGCGTTCCTCGCGGGCCCGGTCGGAGAGCAGGTAGACCACGAGGGCGGCCACGTCCTCCGGTTCGCCGATCTCCTTCAGCTCCATCGGGACGTTCGCCGACATCCGGGTGCGGGCGACGGGCGCGACGGCGTTCGCGGTGACCCCGTACTTGTGCAGCCCGAGGGCCGCGCTGCGCACCAGGGAGATGATCCCGCCCTTCGCCGCGCTGTAGTTGGCCTGCGCCACCGAGCCCTGGTGGTTGCCGCTGGTGAAGCCGATCAGCGTGCCGGAGCCCTGGGCGCGCATCACCGCGGAGGCGGCCCTGAACAGCGTGAACGTGCCCTTGAGATGGGTGGCGACCACCGGGTCCCACTCCTGTTCGGACATGTTGAAGAGCATCCGCTCGCGCAGGATGCCGGCCACGCAGACGACACCGTCGATCCGCCCGTACGAGGCGAGGGCGGTGTCGACGACCCGCTGGCCGCCCGCCATCGTCGAGATGTCGTCGGCCACCGCGACCGCCTCCCCGCCGGCGGCCTCGATCTCCTTGACGACGGCGTCGGCGACCGAACTGGTCGGCTCGGCGCCCTCGACGGAGACCCCGTAGTCGTTGACGACGACGCGGGCGCCCTCGGCCGCCGCGGCCAGGGCGACCGCCCGGCCTATGCCCCGGCCCGCGCCCGTGACGGCGACGGCCTTGCCCGCAAGGAAGTTCCCCATGCCCGGCCCCTTCCCGCAGTTTCTGACGGTCCGTTAGATTCAACTCGGATTCTACGACCCGTCAGATACCTGGAGACAAGCCCCCGGGGAGGACTCATGTCACGGCCGGCGCTTCATCCGGAGTTCCACGAGATCGCCAAGCGCGTCAACAACTGGGGGCGCTGGGGGGACGACGACGAGATCGGAACCCTGAACCTCATCACCGACGAGGTGGTGCGGGAGGCCGCCGGGACCGTGCGGACCGGGCGCCGGGTCCCGCTCGCCCTGCCGCTCCAGCAGGACGGGGTGCAGACCGGGATGATCCCGGGGCGGGTCAATCCGCTGCACGCGATGGTGCAGATCAACCAGGAGATCTTCGGCCCCGGCACGGTGGCGTGCAGCGACGACGCCGTGACCATGGGCCTCCAGGCGGCCACCCACTGGGACGCGCTGCCCCATGTCTCGCACTCCGGCCGGCTCTACAACGGCCGCCCCGCCTCCACCGTCACCCCGCACGGCGGGGCCGAGTTCGGGGGGATCGACAAGCCGCGGCACATCGTCTCGCGCGGTGTCCTGCTCGACGTGGCGCGGGCGCGCGGGGAGCACCGGCTGGCCGGTGGGCACGCCGTGACCCCCGAGGACCTGGAGGCGGCGGAGGAGCTGGCGGGCACGCGGGTGCGGGCGGGCGACGTCGTGCTCGTGCGGACCGGGCAGATCCAGGTGTACCTGGCGGGCGACAAGCACGGGTACGGCTATCCGTCGCCGGGGCTTTCGGTGCGCACGCCCGAGTGGTTCCACGCGCGCGATGTCGCGGCGGTCGCCAACGACACCCTGACGTTCGAGATCTTCCCGCCCGAGATCGAGGACCTGTGGCTGCCCGTGCACGCCCTCGACCTGGTCGAGATGGGGATGATGCAGGGCCAGAACTGGAATCTCGAAGAATTGTCCACAGCCTGTGGACAAGAAAAGCGGTACGCCTTCCTGCTGTCGGCGATGCCGGAACCCTTCGTCGGCGGCACCGGCACACCGGTGGCGCCCGTGGCGATCCTCTGACGGCCCGTCCGCCCCGGGGCGGCTTCGGGACCGCCGCCGCGAGGGCCGGCTGGCGGCGCGCCTCCCCCACTCTCGACTGCGCCCGGCCGGAAGGTCCCCACCTCGCGCCGGGCACGGCATCACGCGCCGCCATCCGTCTCCGGCGTACCCGCCCTGTCTCCCCCGGCCGCGGAGGAGCCGACGCCGAATCGCGACCCGCACTCGCCGAGGGCTCCCGTCACCGGAGCCCCCGTCGTCCCCTCGCGGCGAATCGCTGAACACAAGCGTGATCAAACGGACACGCCACGTCAACACCCGATCGGGGATTTACGGCGTTCCACCCTATTTGAGACAGCGCGTACGGAAGCACGACCCGGCGCATTCGGCCACGACCGCGGCCGTGTACAGCGGTTTCGTGCATACATGCACAAAACGCGAGGGGAGGGAGGCGAGGGGAGCGGGCTCGCCTCGGCGGGCCCTGGCCGCCGGGCGGCAACCAGGGAGGGCCGGACCGGCCGCGTCAGACGGCCTCGTACGCGAACCCGCCGTAGGCGCCGTACGGGGAGTCCTGTGCCGCGCCCGAGGCGCAGCGGTCCAGCTCGCACCAGATGCGTTTGCCGGCGCCCTCGGGGTTCCAGCCCCAGCGGTCCGCGAGGCCGTCGACCAGTTCCAGGCCGCGGCCGTTGGTCTCGTCGCCGTCGGCGTGCCGGGGCATCGGCGGCCGGGCGCTGGAGTCGGCGACCTCCAGGCGCACGGTGGCCGCGCCCGCACCGCCGCCCGGCAGGCACAGGCGCAGCACGGCCGGACACCCGGTGTGCACCACGGCGTTGGTGACAAGTTCGGAGACGAGGAGGATCAGCGTCTCGGCCAGTGGTTCATCGGCGTCTATCCCGGACCCCGCGAGCCTCGAACGGGCCCAGCGCCGGGCTCGCCCCACCTCTGCGGGGTCGGGCCGGATCTCCAGCTGCACTTGAAGCACCTGCACCGCTCACACCATCCGAACCGGCGGACACATCGCCTCGCGCCTCACAAGGGCCACGATCGTAGCCATTTTCTGCATGGCCAGAACAAGGATCACGGAACGTGATTCCCTTGCGAGACAGCATGGTTGACGTACAGTCACCCCAACAAGCGCTTCGGGCATATTCCAGCGCGAAGGAGTACGCGTGCGGCATACTGTGCGACGCTCGCCACGGGGAGTCGAACAGGCAGGTGCGGGGGCCCGCCCTGCCGTACGAGCGGCGCGCATCGCCGGGTTCGGCGCGGCCTCGGGGGCAACACCGGGATGGCTCAGCCTCAGAACCACTCGCATCCCACACAAGGTACCGGAGCCCGGCGCCGACTCCAGGCCGTGACAAGTCACGCCTAGGACACAACCAGGTCTCAACGCTCCGTGATCCCGGTTTGCCACGATCCGCGACACCCCCTCCCGTTCCTCCCGCGACACCCCAGGGCAACGGCCCTCTACGGCGTACGGGCCGGCAGATCGTCCGCCAGCTCCTCCTCGCTCTGCGTGACGCCACCGGGGCGCTGTGTGCGCACCCATGCCCGTTTCAGGTGCAGATGGACGTCGGACTCCCAGGTGAAGCCCATGCCGCCGTGCACCTGGAGGCAGTCGCGGGCGCCGCGCACGGCGGCCTCGTCGGCGAGCAGGCGGGCCGCCGCGACGTCCAGCGGGTCGGCGGTGACCGCGGCGGCGTAGACGGCGGCGCGGGCCGTCTCGACCCGCGCGAACATGCCGGCGCACAGGTGCTGCACCGCCTGGAACGCTCCGACGGGCCGACCGAACTGCTCCCGTGTCCGGGCGTGTTGCACGGCGCTCTCACAGCTTCCGGCGGCGCTGCCGAGCTGTTCGGCGGCGGTGAGGAGCGAGGCGACGAGCCGGTCGGGCGGGCCGGCCCCGCGCGATGCGGCTCCCGTGGGCCCGTGCCCGGACCCCGGGGGCAGCCGGTGAAGGGGCGTCAGCGGGTCGGCCGAGGCCAGCGGTACGGCCCCGGTTGCGTCGCCGAGGACGACGTCGGCCTCGTCCAGCCACTCCACGAGTCCCCCGTCGCCACGGTCCCCGTGGCCACGGGCCCCCTCGGCGGCTCCCCCGTCGGCGCGGGTCACGACCACCTCTCCGGCGGCCGCACCGGGCACGGCGCCCGCGGCGAGATGGGTGGCGACGAGCGGGCCGGGGAGCAGGACCCGCCCCGCCTCCTCGAAGGCCAGCACGGCCTCGGGCAGGCCGAGCCCCACACCGCCCTCGGCCTCGGGCAGACGCAGCGCGAAGAACCCGGCCGAGCCCAGCTCCCGCCACAGCCCCCGGTCGAGGACCGGCCCGCCCGCGGTCGCCTCCCCGTCCGCCCGGTCCACCGCCGCCCGCAGCTCCGCCCGCCCGAAGCGGCCCTCCAGGAGGGCGCGTACGCCCTGCCGCAGGGCCCGTTGGTCGTCCGTCAGCCGGAAGTCCACTGTGCAGCTCATCTCCCCCTGGGCAGGCCGAGGATCCGCTCGGCCACGATGTTCCGCTGGATCTGCGAGGTGCCGGCCGCGATCGTGTACGACAGGGACGACAGCCGGTCCAGGGTCCACTCCCGGCCCAGGTCGAGCGACTCGGGGCCGAGCACCTCGGCGGCGGCGTCGAACAGCTCCTGGCGGGCGTGCGAGTAGCCCAGCTTGAAGACCGAGGCCCCGGCACCGGGCACGCCGCCCGTGCCCTGCGCCTCGCTGACGTTCCACTGGGTGAGCCGCCACAGCGCGCGGAACTCGGCGTTCAGCCTGCCGAGGCGGCGGCGCAGCATGGCGTCGTCCCAGCGGCCGTTCTTGCGCGCCTCACGGGCGATCTCGGACAGGACGCGGCGGCAGGCGACGACCTCGCCGACGAACGCGGTGCCGCGTTCGTAGGAGAGCGTCACCATGGTCACGCGCCAGCCGTCGTTCTCGGCGCCGACCCGGTTGGCGGCCGGGACGCGCACCTCGTCGAGGAAGACCTCCGCGAACTCGGTGGAGCCCGCGAGCGTGCGCAGCGGGCGGACGGTGATGCCGGGCGCGTCCATCGGCATCGCGAGCCAGGTGATGCCCCGGTGCTTCGGCGCGTCCGGGTCGGTGCGCACCAGCAGTTCGCACCAGTCGGCCACCTCGGCGTGGGAGGTCCAGATCTTGGATCCGCTCACCACGTAGTCGTCGCCGTCGCGGCGCGCGCGCGTGCGCAGCGCCGCGAGGTCGGATCCGGCGCCGGGTTCGCTGAAGCCCTGGCACCAGACCTCCTCGCCGCGCAGCACGGGCGGCAGCCAGCGCGAGCGCTGCTCCGCGCTCCCCTCGGAGGCGATGGTCGGCCCGGCGTGCAGCAGCCCGACGAAGTTGGCGCCCACGTAGGGGGCGCCCGCCTTCTCGGTCTCCTCCAGGTAGATGAGGTGCTGGGTCGGCGTGGCACCCCGGCCGCCGGCGTCCTCGGGCCAGTGCAGGCCCGCGTACCCGGCGTCGTACAGCGTCCGCTGCCAGCCGAGGTCGTACGCGCGTCGGGCGGGCCAGTCGCGGGGGGACGGTTTCGGCGGGAGCGTCGGGAGGACCTTGGCGAGCCAGGTCCGCAGGCGGGCGCGGAACTCCTCCTCCTCGGGGGTGTACGTCAGGTCCACTACAGGTCCAGGTCCAGCATCCGGATGGCGTTGCCCCGCATCAGCTTGTGGACCGTCTCGTCGTCGAGGCCCTTCACATGGTCGAGGGCGACCTCCTTGGTGTGCGGGAAGGTCGAGTCGACGTGCGGGTAGTCGGTCTCGAAGGTGGCGTTGTCGCGGCCGACCACGTCCAGGGACGCCACTCCGTGCTTGTCGCGGAAGAAGCAGCAGAAGATCTGGCGGTAGTAGTACGTCGACGGGGGCTCCGGGATCAGGTCCCTGACCCCGCCCCAGGCGCGGTGCTCGGACCAGACGTCGTCGGCGCGCTCCAGGGCGTACGGGATCCAGCCCATCTGGCCCTCGGAGTAGGCGAGTTTGAGGCGCGGGAACTTCACCAGGACGCCGCTGAACAGGAAGTCCATCATCGAGGCCATGGCGTTGTTGAAGGACAGCGAGGCCTGGACGGCGGGGGGCGCGTCGGGGGAGGCGGCGGGCATCTGGGAGGACGAGCCGATGTGCATGTTCACGACCGTGCCGGTCTCCTGGCAGACCGCGAAGAACGGGTCCCAGTAGCCGGAGTGGATCGAGGGCAGGCCCAGGTGGGTGGGGATCTCGGAGAAGGTGACGGCCCTGACGCCCCGGGCCGCGTTGCGGCGGATCTCGGCGACGGCGAGGTCGATGTCCCACAGCGGGATCAGGCACAGCGGGATCAGCCGGCCCCCGCTGCCACCGCACCACTCCTCGACCATCCAGTCGTTGTAGGCCCGCACACAGGCCAGGGCGACCTCCTTGTCGTGGGCCTCGGCGAAGGTCTGGCCGCAGAAGCGCGGGAAGGTGGGGAAGCAGAGGCTGGCCTCGACGTGGTTGAGGTCCATGTCCTTGAGCCGCTCGGCGGGGTCCCAGCAGCCGCGCCGCATCTCCGCGCGGGTGATGCCCTCCAGCGTCATCTGGTCGCGGTCGAAGCCGACGGCGGCGATGTTGCGCTTGTACGGGAACCTGAGGTCCTCGTAGACCCACCAGTCGGTCGGCGGGCCGTCCGGGTCCATGGTGATCCGGTACTTGCCCCCGACGTAGGCGAGTTCGCCGATCCCGGCGGTCAGCGGTTTCGGTCCCCGGTCGTGGTACTTGCGCGGCAGCCAGGTCTCGAAGAGGTGCGCGGGCTCGATCACATGGTCGTCGACGCTGATGATGCGGGGCAGTTCGGTCATGGTCCCCTCCGCCTGGCGTACGTTTCTGATGACCCGTCAGATCCATCTCTCCCAGCAGGCTAGCCCCGCGCCTATGGACCGACAAGGCGCCGAGCCCTACGCTCTCGGCACGATCTGACTGCCCGTCAGTTACGCGTGCAGGAGCGAGCGACCGCAGGGGGCCGAAGTGACCGATCGCAGCGGGGACGACGTGAACGACACCGCGCACGCCCTGAGCTCCGCGCGCACGCTGTGGGAGCTGGCCGACCGCCGGGCCCGCCTCACCCCGGACCGGCCGGTGCTGCTCCAGGGGGACCGCTCGCTGACCTTCGGCGAGCTGCGCGACCGCGCCGAGCGGGTGGCGGCGGGCCTCCACGACAGGGGCGTGCGTCCCGGAACGGTCGTCGCCTGGCAGCTGCCGACCCGGATCGAGACCGCCGTGCTGTCCTTCGCGCTGGCCCGGATCGGCGCCGTTCAGTCGCCGGTCATCCCGTTCTACCGCGACCGCGAGGTCGGCTTCGCGCTGCGGGAGTCCAAGGCCGAGTACTTCGCGGTGCCGGGCGAGTGGCGCGGCTTCGACCACACCGCGATGGCGCACCGGCTCGGGGCGAGGAACGTCTTCGAGGCGTACGACACGCTGCCCGAGGGCGATCCCGCCGTGCTGCCCGCCCCGCCCTCCGACGGCACCTCCGTCCGCTGGATCTACTGGACCTCGGGCACCACCTCCGACCCCAAGGGCGTGCTGCACACCGACCGTTCACTGATCGCGGGCGGCTCCTGCCTCGCCCACGCGCTGCACCTGTCCCAGGACGACGTGGGGTCGATGGCGTTCCCGTACGCGCACATCGCCGGGCCCGACTACACCGTCATGCTGCTGCTCTACGGCTTCCCGGCGGTGATGTTCGAGCACTTCGCGCTGCCGGACGCGCTCGCGGAGTACCGCGGGCACGGGGTGACGGTGGCGGGCGGGTCGACGGCGTTCTACTCGATGTTCCTGGCCGAGCAGCGCAAGCGGCCCGGGAAGCCGGTCGTCCCGACACTGCGGCTGCTGGCGGGCGGCGGGGCCCCGAAGCCGCCCGAGGTGTACCACGCGGTGGTCCGGGAGATGGGCGTGCAGCTCACCCACGGGTACGGGATGACCGAGGTCCCGATGATCACGATGGGGGCGCCGGACGACACGGCCGAGAACCTGGCCACCACGGAGGGCAGGCCGCCCGAGGGCATGGAGATACGGATCGTGGACGCGGCGGGCGCCGCCCGGCCGGCCGGTGCGGACGGGGACGTACGGCTCCGGGGGGAGGCGGTGTGCCGGGGCTATCTGGACCCGGCGCAGACCGCGGAGGCCTTCGACACGGACGGGTTCCTGATCACCGGGGACGTGGGGCATCTGACCGGGAGCGGCCACCTCGTGCTCACCGGCCGGGTGAAGGACATCATCATCCGCAAGGGCGAGAACATCTCCGCCAAGGAGATCGAGGACCTGCTGCACCGGCACCCGGCGGTCGGCGACGCCGCCGTGATCGGGCTGCCCGACGCCGAGCGCGGGGAGCGGGTGTGCGCGGTGGTGGAACAGCCACCGGGGGCGCCGGAGCTGACGCTGGCCGCGGTGACGGCGTACCTGCGCGGGGAAGGGCTGTCCGTGCACAAACTCCCGGAGCAGCTGGAGGTCGTGGACGCCCTTCCGCGCAACGAGGCCCTGCGCAAGGTACTCAAGTACCGCCTCAGGGAACGCTTCTCGGGGTAGACCCGGAACGGGCCCGCCGGAGGCCGACGGGGGCCGGTTATTCCGGGACCGTGAAGTAGCGGGCGAAAGCGGTCACGATCTCCGGTTCGCCGATGTGGCCGTCGGCGTCCGTGTCCAGGGCGCCGGCCACGGTGGAGGCGAGGGGTTCGCCCACGCCGAGCGCCCTGAGGACGCGGGTGGCCTCCGCGACCGTGGCCGCGCCGTCCCCGTCGGTGTCCGCGACGGCGAGGGCCGCGTGCAGGAAGGGGCGGGCGATCTCCGCGAACCGCTCGGGGTTGTCGCGCAGCCGCTTCACGGCACCGCTCACGAACTCCTCGCGCGTGATCCGCTGGTCGCCGTCCCGGTCCGCTATCCCGGCCATCCCCTGCCAGAACGCCTCGGCGCCGACGTAGAGGGCCTGGCCCTTGTCCGACCGGGCCGTCGTGGCGAACTCGGCGAGCACGGCCTTGGTCGCGGCGCTGAAGTCCTCCCGGTCGATGTAACCGTTGCCGTCCTGGTCGAAGCCGGCGAACCGGGCGGCGATCCTGCGCTCGTACTCGGAACTGACCATGGGTTTCGGGCCGCCTCACTTCTCAGCCGGCCTCGGCCGGACTGCGGTTCATCCGGGACGGAGCGTACGACGCCCGGAGCGTCCGGGGCACCGGAAAGCGACGGATGTCCCACGACCGGGAGAATTCCCGGACAACGGCACCCCGCGGTGTCAGGCCGACAGTGGGCGGGACTCCTCGTCCGTGGCGGCGTCGACGTCGGAGTAGACGTCGAACAGCCGGCGCACCCCGAGGGCCCCGAGGACCCGGTTCACGTGGGAGCCGTCGGCCGCGCCCCGGGCGGGCAGGATCAGCCGCAGACGCCCGTGGCAGGAGCGCATGAGACGGCGGGCGGCGATCAGGACGCCGACCCCGCTGGAGTCGCAGAAGACGACCTCGGACAGATCGAGGACGATGCTGTGCCGGCCCGCGGCCACCACGTCGTGGACGCTCTGCCGCAGCGCCGGCGACGTGACGAGGTCGAGTTCGCCCGACACCCGCAGCACGGCCCAGTCGTCCTGGTTGCGGAGCGGGGCGCCCGGACCCGCCGTACTCCCTCTCCCCGCGCCGTCCGCGCCGCTCTCGCCTTCGGTCACGTCGGCCACGTCGGTCACGTGGGTCACCTTGAGCGTCACCGCCACGCCTCTCGCTCGCCTCGCCCAGCAGAAACGGAAGCACTCCGTACGCTTCCTTCCAGCGCGGCTGCCCCGCCGTAGTTCCATGAAACACGGATCGCGCCAGGAAGAAACGCCTGTCTACGGTCGAAAATGCTTCACGAGGGTTCTCTTTCGGTCGCTTATGGCCAGTCTCGGTCGAGCCTGGGGGTGGAAGCGGCGCGCTTCTACCATCCGCGGCCCGCCCAGGGGCGCACATTGACGCAAAGGGGCGTGCGTCGCCCGACGTGCCGACTACATTCAAGACAGCGGTTGCGCACAGGCTGGACGACGGCACCGCGGAGCGGACAGGGACAGGGGACACGGCCGGCGACAGCGGCCGGAGCACGGGCAGGCGCCGGGCACGACCAGGTGAGGGGGCCGTATGGCGACGCAGGACGCACCGCCCCGCTGGGACCGCAGGATGCAGCAGCGGCTCTCGCGCGGCGAGGCGGCGGCGCTCGGCGAGCTCTACGACCGGTTCGCCTCGCTCGTGCACGGTCTCGCCCATCGTGTGCTCGGGGACGAGCGGGCCGCCGACGGGATCACCCGCGAGGTCTTCACCCATGTCTGGGAGAACCCCGACGCGTACGACCCCAAGCAGGGCCCGCTGCGTTCCTGGGTCGCCACGCTGACCCACCGGCTCGCCGTGCAGCGTCTGCGCGCCACCGAGACCGCCGCGCTCGCCCAGGGAGGCGACGGCACCGCCGAGGAACTGGAGCGCAAGGTGCGCAGCGCGTCCGTCGCCGCCCGCGCGGACTACATCGTCACGTCCATGCCCACGCCGCTGCGGACCGCGCTGGAACTGGCGTATTTCCAGCGCCGTGACTACCGCCAGGCGGCCGCCGATCTCGGCGTCACCGAGGACGAGGCCCGCCGCCGGCTCCGTCTCGGCCTCCAGCTGCTCTCCACCGCCCACGACGCCGGGCCCGCCGGCGCTCCACCGGAACCCGGGGGTGGACGGTGAGCGGGGAATCCGGCCGGTTCCCGCCGTCCGACGACGGGAAGGGGCGCGAGGAGGGGTACGAGAACGGCCACGAGGGCGTGCACGGGAACATGGACGAGAACGAGGACGGGCACAGCGGGATGCGTGAGGACGGGCACGAGGACGGCTCCGGCGCCGGACCGCGGCCGGGCGGGCCGCCCCGCATACCGCCGCCCCGCGCCTCCGTGGAGGACACCGGGCTGCCGCTGCCCGAACCGGCCGCCCCCGAACCCGACGTCCCCGAACCTGCCGCAGGACCGGACGTCCCCGGAGCGGCGCCGCTGGTCCTGGAGCACCGGGTCCTGAAGTCGCTGCTGGGCGCGTGGGCGCTGGCCGCCTGCTCGGCCGACGAGACGACCGCCGTCGAGGAACACCTCGGGCACTGCGGCTCCTGCGCGGAGGAGGCGCTGCGGCTGCGCGAGGCGGTCGGGCTGCTGCACCCGGCGGAGAGCCTCGACCTGGACCCGACGCTGCGCACCCGGGTCCTGACGAGCTGCCTGGACCGTCGCCCGCCGCGCATCCCGGTCCCCGGCTGGGCCGCCCCGTACGACGCGGAGACCGCCCGGCTCGACGCCCTGCTCCAGGACATCGGCGGCTCCGAATGGCACGCGCCCGTGCGGCTGCGCTGGTTCGAGGGCGACCGGCCCGTGAGCCGCCGTACGACGGTCGCCGGGGTCATCGCCCATCTGCTGAGCGTCGACGGACTGGTCGCGGTCGCGCTGGGCCTGGAGGACCCGCTCGGCGGGACCGGCGGGCAGGCGCCGACGCCGCAGGAACGCACCGAGACGTACTGGCGGTCCACGCGCGTCCCGCACACCCGGTCCGTGCGCGGGCCCTGGCGGGAACAGAGCCACGACATCGTGCGGACGGTGTCGTTCGTGGAGGAGGGCGCACCGGCCGCGGGCGGGGTCGCGGGCGGGGAGGCCTCCGGGCGGCTCACCGTGGCCTACGGCGGTTTCGAGCTGCCGCTCAGCGACTCGCTGCTGGACCGGGCCTTCGAGTGCTGGGTGCACGCGGGGGACATCGCCGAGGCCGTGGACTACCCGTACGAGCCCCCGGCTCCCCGGCATCTGCACCGGATGATCGACCTGGCCGCCCGGATGCTGCCGGTCGCGCTCGCCGAGCGGCGCCGGGCCGGGCTGGCGGACCGGTCGGTCAGGCATCTCGTCACGGCGGGCGGGCCGGGGCGCAGTCTGCGCCTGGAGATCGAGGGCTCAGGGGGCGGCGAGTGGCTCATCCCGCTCGACTCGCCCGGCGCGGTGGGCTCCGCCGATCACGAGGTGGCCCATGTGGCGCTGGACGGGGTGGAGTTCTGCCGCCTCGCCGCGGGCCATGTGTCCCCGGAGGAGGCGGCCGCGGGCCAGGACGGCGACCGCGAGGTCATCAGAGACGTCCTGTTCGCGGCCGCGTCACTGAGCCGCATGTGACCCGTGCCCGCCCTTCCGGGGCGGCCGGGCCGACGGGCCGTCGGAGGCCCGAGCGCCCGCCCGGACACTGAGCCCCGAACCGGCCGACCGCCAGGCAGACAGCGGGCAGCGGGCCCGAGTCGAGCTCAGCCGTCATCCGGGCAGCGGCCCGGAGTCGGGCGCGGCTGTCAGCAGGCAGCAGGCCGGAGTCGGGCGCAGCCGTCACGCGGGCAGCGGGCCCGAGTCGAGCTCGGCCGTCGTCCGGGCAGCGGGCCGGAGTCGGGCGTGGCCGTCATCCGGGCGGCGGATCCGCGTCAGGCGAAGACGACCGTGCGGCGGCCGTTCAGCAGGATGCGGCGCTCCGCGTGCCACTTCACCGCGCGGGCCAGCGCCTGGCACTCCACGTCCCGGCCGATGGCGACCAGCTGGTCGGGGGTGACGTCGTGGCCGACCCGCTCGACCTCCTGCTCGATGATCGGACCCTCGTCGAGGTCGGCGGTCACGTAGTGCGCGGTCGCGCCGATGAGCTTGACCCCGCGGGCGTGCGCCTGGTGGTAGGGCTTGGCGCCCTTGAAGCTCGGCAGGAAGGAGTGGTGGATGTTGATGATCCGGCCGCTCAGCTGCTTGCACAGGTCGTCGGAGAGGACCTGCATGTAGCGGGCGAGGACGACCAGCTCGACGCCCTTCTCCCGCACCAGCTCCAGCAGCTGCGCCTCGGCCTCGGCCTTCGTGTCCCTCGTCACCGCGATGTGGTGGAAGGGAATGTCGTACGACCCCACCAGCTCGGCGAAGTCCGTGTGGTTGGAGACCACCGCGGCGATGTCGACGGGCAGCGCGCCGATCCGCGCGCGGAACAGCAGGTCGTTCAGACAGTGGCCGAACTTGCTGACCATGAGGACGACCCGCATGCGGTCCTCGGCCCGGTGGATCTGCCAGTCCATGTGGAAGGCGTCGCCGATCGCCGTGAAACTCGCGCGCAGTTTCTCCACGGTCACCGGGGTTTCGGCCGAGAAGTGGACGCGCATGAAGAACAGTCCGGTGTCCTGGTCGCCGAACTGCTGGCTGTCCACGATGTTGCAGCCGGTCATGAACAGATAGCTGGACACGGCGTGCACGATGCCCTGCTTGTCGGGGCAGGACAGCGTGAGGACGTACTGCTCGGCGGCGGGCGCGGTCCCGCGGACGGACGGCTCATTCATGCCGGACAGCGTTTCACACCGGGCGCCCGCACAGGAGTGCCGTCCCGCCACGCGGACGCGTCCGGGCACCCCTCACGGCCGCCGGACCAGGGCCGACGGCGGTACCGCGGTCAGGCGGACCGGGTGAGGATGCGCAGGACCTCCAGGGTGCGCGGCGGCGTGTCCGGGTCCTCCCCGTCGCTCGACGCCATCCGTACGTGCGCGGCGCGCGAGGCCTGGAGCGCGTCCGGCCACGCCTGGTGGTCGAGGTAGGCGGACACCGGGGCGTCGGGGCCGACCTGGTGCATGATCCGCAGCACCCGCAGGACGGCGCTGTCCACGAGGGCGGCCTCCTGGGAGTCCCGGAAGATCGTGCCCACGTACTTCTCGGCGGACCAGTTGTCCAGCCAGGTGTCCTCGACCAGGCGGTACACGGCATCCGTGACGTCGCCGTATCCGTCGACGCCGGCGAGCCAGACGTCTCTCTGGAACACCGGGTCGGAAAGCATGTGCAGCGCGGAACGCACATTGCTGCGCCAGCGCCACCAAGGCATGTCGTTCAGTGGCATGCCGCCCATGGTGGAGGAGCGACGGCCGCGGCGGGAAGAGTTCTCCGAGTCTTGCACGGTCACCGATCGTACGTTCCCTGTGAAAATCCGTTCATCGACCCCTGTAATTCACCTCTGCGTCACCCGGTGTCGACCAAGGGTCACACAGGGGTTTCTGGTGTGGGGGAATCGTGCATGCCCATGACCGGTAGGCGACGTACTCGCACCACCTCCCCCACCCCGCCCCGGCCCCGCAAGGCCACGCTTCTGTACGCGAGCGCCTTAGTCGCGTGCGCGTCGGTCGCCGTCGGATGCGGGGCCATCCCTGGTGCCACGGGGGGCTCCGGGGATGGCCCCGTCAAGGTGATGACCTGGGCCCCCGAGAAGACCAACGCGACGAACAAGCCCGGAATGCCGGCGCTGGCCAAGGCCTACGCGCGCTGGGTCAACGCCCACGGCGGCATCAACGGCCGGCAGCTGGAGGTCCTCACCTGCAACGACCACAACGACCCGGTCGCCGCCTCGCACTGCGCGGAGCGGGCCGCGGACGAGAAGGTCGTCGCGGTGGTGGGCTCCTACAGCCAGCACGCCCGCGCGTTCCTCGCCCCGCTGGAGAGCGCGGGCATCCCCTACATAGGCGGCTTCGGAGTAACCGACGACGAGTTCTCCAGTCCCGTCTCCTATCCCGTCAACGGCGGACAGGGCGTCCTGCTGGCGGGCCTGGGCGAGCAGCTCGGCAAGAACTGCGGACCGGTCTCGCTCATACGTCCCGACACCATCGCCGGTGACGAGCTGCCGGTGCTGCTCGACGCGGGCCTGAAGGCCGAGGGGCACACGCAGGCCGGGGACCAGCGGGCGGCCGAGGACGCCACCGAGTACTCCCGGCCGACGCAGCTGGCGCTCCAGCACGCGACGTCCGACCCGAGCAGGCCGGGCTGCGTGGTCCCCGCGCTCGGCGACCGCACGAACACGTTCATGGACTCCTTCCGGCGCGACGCCGAGGACTACCCGAAGGTCCACGGCGGAACGGTCATCGGCAACGTCGACCAGTCGCTGATCGACGCCACCGGCGGCAAGGCGGGCCCCTACGAGGGCTCGTACGTCACCGGCTGGTACCCGACCGCGGACGACTCGCGCTGGAACCCGATGCGCGCGGTGATCAAGGAGCAGGCCTTCGGCGACAACCGGATCGACCCCACCGACGCCGGGGTGCAGACCACCTGGATCGCCTACACCGTGCTGAGGAAGGTCATCGAGTCGCTCGGCGCGGGGGAGATCTCGCCCCTGACCATCCGGCGCGAGCTCGACGACGGCCTCAAGGTGAACACGGGCGGGCTCACGCCCACCCTGAGCTGGCGCTTCGACGCGCAGACCGCGGCCGCGGACTTCCCGCGACTGGTCAACGCCGACGTCACCTTCCAGGTCATCCGCAACGGTCAGCTGACTTCGCAGCGCGGCGGGTTCGTCAACATGGCGAAGACCCTGGCCACCGCGCACTAGGGCCCGCCAACGACGAAAGCCCGGTCCCCCGCCGAACGGCGGGGGGACCGGGCTTTCGCGCGGGTCACAGCTGGGTGCGGGTCCGCTGCGTCAGGCCGTACTTGGACGCGATGGCGTTCCAGAGCCTGGCGGCCTTCTCCTTCTCGGCGGAGGCCGTGCCGCTGGCCGCGTCTCCGGCCTGGGTCTGACCCGTGGCACGGGCCTGGCCCTTGTGGCAGCCCTTCTTGCCGTTGTTGACCTGGTCGGCCCAGGCCGCGTAGTGGTTGTCGGCCGCCGCGGAGGCCTTCCACGCGTTGGTGAGGGAGGTCGACAGCTGGTCGTGGTCCGGCAGCTTGTCGACCGCGAGGGCGGAGAGCCGGGTGACCAGCTCGCCGCGCTGCTTGGCGGCGTCCCGCAGATCGCCGGCCGCCTGACCGAGGTTGTTGCACGCCTTCACGTTCGCCACGGCGTTGATCACCGCGCCACGGCTGTTGGAGCTGTCCGCGAGGAGCTTGTCCAGCTCGACGGCCTGCGCCTTCACCGGGTCGGCGCCCGCCGCGGACGACCCCTGGCTCGCGGGCGAGGTCGCGGCCACCGTCTTGCCGGTGTCGTCCGTGCCGCCGCCGCCTCCGCCGCCGCCGCTGAGCAGGGCGCCCGCGCCGACGCCGAGCACGATGATGCCGACGCCGACCGCCGCGATCACCGGAACACGCGAGCGGCCACCGCCGCCGCCTCCGTCGGAGGGACCGCCACGGCGCCCGGCACCCCGGCCGCCGGGCCCGCCCGGGCCGGGCTGGGCGCCGTACGGGTCACCCGCGCCGTACGGGTCACCCGCGCCACGCGGGGCCTGCGGGGCGCCCCCGTCGATACGGGGCAGTGTCTGCGTCGCTCCGGCGGCCGCCGGCTCGCTGCGGAAGAGGTTGTCGAACTCCGCCGGGGGCTGCCGCTCCCCCGGCTCGCCCGCGGGCATCCCGTAGCCGCCCGAGGGCTGCGCGGGCACGGGCGGGATGTACTGCGTGGCGTCGGCGTCCGAACCGCCCTGCGCGGCCCCGCCGAGGTACTGGGGAGAGCCGCCCGCGATCTCCGGCGGCAGCGCGCCAGGACCGACCGGCGGAATGAACTGCGTGGCGCCCTCGTCCGGCGCGGCGGCGACCGGCGGGATGAACTGCGTCGCCCCCTCGTCGGCACCCGGGGCGGCCGGTATGTAGGGGATGTACTGCGTGGCGCCGTCCTCGCCCCCGGGGGGAAGCGGAACGCCCTGCTGCTCCTGGGACCCGTAGGCGCCGTACCCCTCGTACCCGGCGGCGGCGTGCGAGCCGTGCGCCCCCGGCGCATAGCCGTTCCCCGCGCCGTACGCCGAGGACGGAGCGCTCTCGGGCGGCAGCGGCGCGGAGCCGGATCCCGGCTGCCCGAAGCCCTGCGCCTGCTGTGCGCCGTGCGCGTCGGGCGTCGACCAGCCCGCCGAATCGGAGGGCGCGGAGGCGCTCCACGACTGGGTGGAGTTCACCGGCGCGCCCCAGCCGTCACCGGACCCGGGGGCCTGGGCCGCCGACTGCTCGGGGCCCCACTGCCCGCCCCAGGCCGCACCGCCGGCCGGGGTCGCGCGGTCACCCGTCGTGCCCGGCAGCAACGGTTCACTGCCGTCGGAGGGCAGCACGATGCCTTCGCGCGCGGGCCGCGCCGAGGGCTCCTCGCCCTGTCCACTCTGCGTCACCGGGACTCCTACGAATGGGGGACCTTCGGAATCATCGGCTCACGCTACCGGGTCCCCACGACCCGCTGCTACGCAGCACCTGGCGCGACCGCCGCACCCTGTGACACGGGTAACGAAACCGCCCCCGAATGCGCTGTATCTCACTCCCTTCCCCCACCGCGCTCCCGTTTTCCCGGAGTTCACGTCAGTACGGGCCATATGTTCACGGGAACGGGGACGGGGACCGCAGAGGAGAAATGATCACACCGCGCCGACGGACCCGTCCCTCGTGCCCGGCTCCCCGGCCGCCGTCCCCCGCCCGCGTCCCGCCCCCGAGTGCCCTCAGGCCGCGGCTTGCAGCTCCATGCGCGCCCCGAACTCCCGCACCACGGCCTCGTCCCGGAAGGGCAGCAGGCGCTGCTGCAGGTCTTCGAGGTACTCGGCCCCGCGGTTGGAGCGCAGCGTGCCGAGGAGTTCGACGGCCCGCAGACCGGTGTGGCAGGCCTGCTCCACCTCGCGCCGCTGCACCTGCGCCGTGGCCAGCAGGACATAGCCGATGGCCCGGCGGCGGGCACGCGACTCGGGATGGCCGGCCAGGGACTCCTCGGCGCACCGCGCGGCGGCCTCGGCCTGGCCGAGGTCCCGGTGACAGTGGGCCAGCTCGTCGGCGAGATACGCCTCGTCGAAGTGCGCGATCCACGCCGGGTCGTCCCCGGAGGCCGCGTCCGCGTTCTCCAGGGCCGTCACGGCCCGCCCGGACGCCACCTGGGCGGCGCGCGCGTCCCCCAGCAGCGCGTGCCCGCGCGCCTCGGCGGCGTGGAACATCGACTCCGCCCGCGGTGTCACCCGGCCGCGCGCCCCTTCCTGGGCCGCACGGGCCAGCTGGGCGATCTCGCGCGGGTTGCCGAGTTGGGCGGCCAGGTGGCTCATGGAGGCGGCCAGGACGTACCCGCCGTAGCCGCGGTCGCCGGCCGCCTGCGCGAGCCGCAGCGCCTGGATGTAGTAGCGCTGGGCGAGCCCGGGCTGGCCGGTGTCGATGGCCATGTAGCCGGCGAGTTCCGTGAGCCGGGCCACGGCCGCGAACAGCTCACGCCCCACCGCCTCGCGGTAGGAGCCGGCGAGCAGCCCGGAGACCACGCTGTTCAGGTAGTGCACGACGACCGGGCGCACATGCCCGCTGCCGTACTGGTGGTCCAGATCGACGAGCGCCTGGGTCATCGCGCGCACCGCCGCCACGTCCGAGAGACCCACCCGCGGGCCGGCCGAGCGGGCCACCTGCGAGTCGGGGGACGAGATCAGCCAGTCGCGGCTCGGCTCGACGAGCGCGGAGGCGGCGACGGACGACCCGGACAGGAAGTCGCGCCGGCCCACGTCGCTGCGCCACAGCTCGCAGACCTGCTCGATGGCGCCCAGTATCGTCGGCGAGAACTGGAGGCCGACGCCGGACGCCAGGTTCTTGCCGTTGGCCATGCCGATCTCGTCGATCGTGACCGTCCTGCCGAGCTTGCGGCCCAGCGCCTCGGCGATGATCGCCGGAGCCCGCCCCCGGGGCTGCTGGCCGCGCAGCCAGCGCGCGACGGACGTCTTGTCGTAGCGCAGGTCGAGCCCGTGCTCCGCTCCGCACATGTTGACCCGGCGGGCCAGCCCGGCGTTCGAGCACCCCGCTTCCTGGATGAGCGCCTGAAGCCGCTCGTTCGGCTGCCTGGCGATCAGAGGCCTTGCGGCCATGGCGTACCCCCCTGTGGCTGCGGTGCCTGCCCGCGCACCGAGTTGACGTGCCCTCACCGGCCGGTCGCGTCCGGGCGACCGGCCAGGAAGATCAATGCCCCGCGGACATACCGAAGATGCGAGACATGCGAGGATTGCCGGGGTGAGGGCGATCGCCCGACCCCACCCCTGGTTACCCGCAACCGGCTGCCGTTCCCCCCGCGCGCCCCCACACATGCATCCATGCGCCCCAGGCGGGGAATCGATGCTCCTCCCCCGCGCGCGTGTCCCCCGTAACCCGGGCTGGACGCGGGAGTTGAGATCCACGTGGAAGAGACCATCGCAGGCCCCCAGTCCGCACAGATCCCCCAGCAGCGTGGCGAGTCGCTGCGGGAAACAGCCGTGCGCTACACCGAGGAACGTCACTGGGACGTGTTCCCCGGCACCTGGCTGGAAGCGGCCGGCGGGGCGCAGCTCTGCTCCTGCGGCGATCCCTCCTGCGCCGCGCCCGGCGCGCATCCGGCGCGCGAGGGCTGGGCGAACCTGGCGACCGGCAGCGCGACCGTCGCGGGGCGGCTCTGGTCGTTGCAGCCGTCCGCATCGATCCTGCTGCCCACGGGGCGTACGTTCGACGCGATCGAGGTGCCCGAGTCGGCCGGGTTCCTCGCGCTCGCCCGTATGCGGCGGATGGAGCTCGCCCTCGGACCGGTGACCTGCACCCCGGACCGCCGGATGCACTTCTTCGTGCTGCCCGGGGCGGCGGCGAAGATCCCCCCTCTCGTCCGGGCGCTGGGCTGGTCCCCGGCCTCGCTCGACCTCACCACGCTCGGCGAGGGGGCCTACGTGGCCGCGCCGCCGACCCGGGTCGGATCCCGGGGTGCCGTGCAGTGGGCCTGCCGTCCGACCCCCGCGAACCGCTGGCTGCCGGACGTGGAGGAGCTGATCTCCCCGCTGGCCTACGCGTGCGGACGGGACCGGTAGCGAACGCCCCGGCCCCGCGAGCCCGGGGATCGGCCGGGATCGGTGGGAACGGGCTGCGGGCGGCCGGGGGCGCTTAGGGTGCCTGTATGAGCGAGGGAGCGAAGGACGGCGGCGTGCCCGCCGTACGTGTGCGGGGGCTCTGGAAGCGGTTCGGCGAGCAGGTCGCCGTGGCCGGGATCGATCTAAAGCTTCCCTCGGGGCAGTTCATCGGGCTCGTCGGACCGAACGGGGCCGGCAAGACCACCACGCTGTCGATGGTGACCGGGCTGCTCAGGCCCGATCAGGGCACCGTCGAGGTCGTCGGCCACGACGTCTGGCGCGACCCGGTGGAGGTCAAGGCCCGGATCGGCGTGCTGCCCGAGGGGCTGCGGCTCTTCGAGCGGCTCTCGGGGCGCGAACTGCTCGCGTACAACGGCCGGTTGCGGGGCCTTCCCGGAGCGGAGGTCGACAAGCGCGCCACCCAGCTCCTGGACGTCCTCGACCTCGCGGGCGCCCAGCACAAGCTCGTCGTCGACTACTCGACGGGCATGCGCAAGAAGATCGGTCTGGCCTGCGCGCTCCTGCACAACCCCGAAGTCCTCTTCCTGGACGAGCCGTTCGAGGGCGTGGATCCGGTCTCCGCGCAGATCATCCGGGGCGTGCTGGAGCGGTACACCGCCTCCGGCGCCTCCGTCGTGTTCTCCTCCCATGTGATGGAGCTCGTCGAGTCGCTGTGCGACTGGGTCGCGGTCATGGCGGCCGGACGCATCCGCGCGCACGGTCCCCTCGCCGAGGTGCGCGGCGGCGCGCCCTCGCTCCAGCAGGCCTTCCTGGAGCTGGTCGGCGCGCACGGCCGCGGGAACACGGCCGACCTGGACTGGCTGGGCGGCGGGGGTCCCCGGTGAGCGCCGCGGCCGGCGTCTCCACGGCGTCGATCACCCCCGTCGTCGTACGCCTGAAGCTGGCGCTCCTGCGCAACGGGCTGCGGCAGTCCGCCGGGCGGCGGGCCGCGTTCGTCGCGTCCGCGATCCTTGTGCTGCTCGTCGCCGTGCTGCAGCTGATCGGCCTGATCGCGCTGCGCGGCAACGCGCACGCCGACACCGTCGGCGTCCTGCTCACGGTGATCCTGGCGGTCGGGTGGACCGTCATGCCGCTGTTCTTCCCCAGCGGCGACGAGACGCTCGATCCGACGCGGCTGGTGATGCTGCCGCTGCGGCCGCGGCCGCTCGTCCGGGCGTTGCTGGCCGCCTCCCTGGTCGGCATCGGTCCGCTCTTCACGTTCTGTCTGCTGCTCGGCGCGGTGATCTCGGTCGCGCACGGGGCGGCGGCGTACGCGACCGCCGTGGTCGCCCTCGCGCTCGCGCTGCTGGTCTGCGTGGCCCTCGCGCGGGCGGTCGCCGCCGCGAACATCCGGCTGCTGTCCAGCCGCAAGGGACGCGATCTGGCGGTGCTCAGCGGCCTGGTGGTCGCGATCGGCGCCCAGCTGGTCAACTTCGGCGCGCAGCGGCTCGGTTCGACGGGCGGGCTGTCGAAGCTGGACCCGGTGACGGACGTGCTGCGCTGGATCCCGCCCGGGTCGGCGGTCGGTGCGGTGGACTCGGTGAGCGAGGGGTCCTACGGGGCCGGGGCCGTCCAGCTCGCGCTGTGCGCGGCCGCCCTGGCGGGGCTGCTGGCGCTGTGGTCCCGCCATCTGACCCGGCTGATGACCTCTCCGGACGGGTCCACGCTCCAGGCCGCGGAGCCCGCCGGCCGCGAGCGCGGTTCGTCGGGGCTCGGACGGCTGCTGCCGGCCGGACGCACCGGCACGGTGATGGAACGCAGCCTGCGGTACGTGTGGCGTGATCCGAAGACGAAGGCGGCCTGGGTGACCTCGCTGGCCATCGGTCTGATCGTGCCGGTGTTCAACGCCCTCCAGGGCACCGGCTCGGTGTACTTCGCGTGCTTCGCGGCCGGGATGCTCGGGATCCAGATGTACAACCAGTTCGGGCAGGACACGTCCGCCTTCTGGATGGTCGCGCTGACGATCTCCTCGACCCGTGACGCCTATGTCGAGCTGCGCGGGCGCGCGCTGGCGCTGCTGCTGATCACCCTGCCGTACGCGACGCTGGTGACCGTGGTGACGACCGGGCTGCTCGGCGCCTGGGGGAAGCTGCCCGAGGTGCTGGGCCTCTCCTTCGCGCTGCTCGGGGCGATGCTGGCGACCGGTGCCTGGTCCTCGGCCCGCTTCCCGTACTCCATCCCCCAGGAGGGCTACAAGAACGTGGCCCCCGGTCAGGGCGGGCTCGCGTGGATCGCGATCTTCGGGGGCATGGTCTCGGCCGCCCTGCTCGCCGCCCCCGTCATCGCCCTGACGGTCTGGCTGAACGTCAGCGCCGACGGTGACCGCTGGAGTTGGCTGCTGCTGCCCGTGGGCGCGGGTTACGGGGCGCTGATCACGCTGCTGGGGCTCAGGCTCGCGGCGCCCCGGACGGCGGGGCGGCTGCCGGAGATCCTGGCGGCCGTCAGCAAGGGGTGAGGCTCAGCGGATCCCGCCGGTGAGCACGCCGTCCAGGAACGGCTCGATCGCGCCGCGCCAGGCCTCGGGCCGGTCGTAGTGGACGAGGTGGCCGGCGTCCGCGACCTCGGCGTACCGGCCGCGGGGCAGTACCCGGACCATCTCCTGGGACTCGGCCCGGCCGAGCTCGCCGTCCAGGCCGCGGACGACCAGGGCGGGGCACTGGACCTGGGCGAGTTCCTCCCAGTGGGCGTCGTACACCCAGGTCTGGCGGGACTTGAGCATCTGTCCGGGCTCGAAGACGGGGCGCCAGCCGTCGGAGGACTCGTGCATCACCTCGGCGTAGAACTCGCCGCGGGCGGGGTTGCGGCGCTCCACCCAGGGATCGTCCTCGCCGAACCACTTGCGTACGTCGGCGAGGGTGGCGAAGGGGACGGGCCAGGCCCTGAACCAGTCCTCCCACTCGCGCTGGGAGGCGGCACCGAGCGCGGAGGCCCGCATGTCGCAGATGATCAGCGCGCGGACCAGGTCGGGGCGCTTGGCGGCGAGCTGCCAGCCGGTCAGCGCGCCCATCGCGTGGCCGACGACGACGGCCGGTCCGAGGCCGAGCTGGTCGAGGGCGGCTTCGGCGTCCTCGACGTAGGCCTCGCGGGTGTACTCGGCCTCCGGGGCCTTGTCGCTCTGGCCGTGGCCGCGCTGGTCGAGGGCGACGGCGCGGTGCCGCTCGGAGAGCCAGCGGGCGGTGGACGCCCAGTGCGAGGCGCGGCCCATGAGGCCGTGCAGTAACAGCACGCCGGGCGTCCCGGACGCCCCCGGCCGGTCCTCGTCCTTGGGAGGATCGGCGAACTCCCAGGCAGCGAGGCGCACTCCACCCGCTCCTGTCACGTCGATGCGCCGCACCATCGGTATGGGCACCCCCCTAGCTCGCTCGGACCGCCTCGCACGCCTTCACGTTATCGAATGCGGATTCGAAACTGGCCTTTCCGCCTGCAACACCCCTCGTTCGAGTGACCGCCCACCAGGATTGACGGCCGTCGCCCGGGGGAGATCTTCTGCGGGAGGCGGACCGCTCGGGGAAAACGGTCCGAAGGGAATGACCCTGGGAGCTCGGGGCTCCGGGTCAGCACAGGGGAGGACAGGCCCCGGCGCCGGAAGGCGCCGGGGCCCTCTCCGCGTCTGCGGCACATCCTCACGCCCCTCCCCGACCGTGCACGATCGCTCCCGGACACGGTCAAGAGCCCTCAGGTCATATGCCTCACGCGACAGCCTCGCACGCAAACGGTCCCGGCGCTGCGATTCGGCACACTGAATCTTGGTTTCGACAAGGTCGCGGAAACATCACAACTGCCACTGCCGTCACAGCAGTTGACACGCCCGGGGCGGTACGGGCCGGGTGGTTCCCCCGGTGTCCGGCGGGCCCCCGGGCGCCGGCGGGAAGGCCGGTGGTGCCGGCCTCCGGGCCGGCGCCCGGGAACTGCCCCTCGCGGGTACCGGAAGGAGTCAGCGCTTGGCGACGAACACGTGCGAGGCGATGTCCGGCTCCAGCTCCGCGGCCTCACCGCCGCTGCCGACGAGGACCCCGCCGGCCGACTCCGTCACGCTGACCACGGAACCGGGCTGCACGCCCGCCCGCCGCAGCGTGTACATCAGCTGGGCGTCCGTCTGGATCGGCTCACCGATCCGGCGCACGACCACGGTCTTGCCGTCCAGACCCGGGTCCAGTTCGGACAGCGACACCATGCCCTCGTCCAGGAACGGGTCCGCGCCGTCCTTCTCGCCCAGCTCCTCCAGGCCCGGGATCGGGTTCCCGTACGGCGACTCGGTCGGGTGGCGCAGCAGCTCCAGCACGCGGCGCTCCACCGCCTCGCTCATCACGTGCTCCCAGCGGCAGGCCTCCGCGTGCACCTGCTCCCACTCCAGGCCGATCACGTCGACGAGCAGACACTCGGCGAGGCGGTGCTTGCGCATGACCCGCGTGGCCAGCCTGCGCCCCTCGTCGGTGAGTTCCAGATGCCGGTCGCTCGCCACCGCCACCAGACCGTCGCGCTCCATCCTCGCCACGGTCTGGCTCACCGTCGGGCCGCTCTGGTCGAGCCGCTCCGCGATCCGGGCGCGCATGGGGACAACGCCTTCCTCCTCCAGTTCGAGGATGGTGCGGAGATACATCTCCGTGGTGTCGATCAGTCCGGACATTCGTGCCCCTCGATTAGCTCTGCCGGAGACTCGATGGCCCACCGGCGTGTGCGCTGGCCCTGAACTCAATTCTGACGCATAGCACTGACAACCGTGCCTCGCCGTTCGAACCGCTTGGCACCGATCGCCCCGGAATCCGCGTGTGCGGGGCACAGGACCGGCCCGCGCGCGCCCCGCCGTCGCGCCCGGGAGCGCCACCGCAAGCCGTATTGACAGGGCAGTGGTCCAGACCGCAACGTGATCCGCGACACGACGGGAGTACGGCCGCGCCGGGCGACCGGTTCAGCCGTCCGCCCGCCCCGCGCCGACCCGGCGCCGACGAGACGTCCAAGCCGACGAGACTTCTAAGGGGCTCCGCCGATGAGCGACAGCAAGCTGGCCGGGCAGTTCTTCGACGCGGCGATCGGCCTGCTGCGGCAGGTGCGGGACGAGGACGCCGGGGAGATCGAGGCGGCCGGGGAGCTGATCGCCGACACCGTCGTGGGCGGCGGCCGGCTCTTCGCCTTCGGTGCCGGCCACTCCTCGCTCGCCGCGCAGGACGTCGTCTACCGCGCGGGCGGCCTCGCCCTGATGAACCTGCTCACGGTGCCGGGAGTGGTGGGCGTCGACGTCATGCCCGCGACGCTTGGCTCCGCCCTGGAGCGGGTCGACGGTCTGGCGAGCGCGGTCCTCGACTCCAGTCCGCTGCGTGCCGGCGACCTGTTGGTGATCATCTCGCTCTCCGGCCGCAACGCGCTGCCCGTGGAGATGGCCATGAAGGCGCGCGCCCTGGGGGTGAAGGTCATCGGCGTCACCTCCGTCGCCTACGCCGCCGAGACGTCGTCGCGCCATGTGTCGGGCACCTATCTCAAGGACCACTGCGACCTCGTCCTCGACTCGCGGATCCCCATCGGCGACGCGGAGCTGACCGTGGACTCGATCGAGGCCCCCTTCGCCCCCGCGTCGACCGTCGTCACCTCGGCCCTCCTCCAGGCCGTCATGGCCACGGCGGCGGGCGCCCTCGCGGACCGCGGCGTCGAGCCGCCGCTGCTGCGCTCGGGCAACGTCGACGGCGGCCACGAGTGGAACACCCGCATCATGACCGAGTACGGGGACCGGATCTTCTACCGCCGCTGAGCCCCGGCCGCCCACCGGAACCGGAACAGGGGCCCGGGGGCGTCGAGGGGCAGGGGCCTGGAGCCGCGGCGCCGTGGGCCTCAGGGGCCGTCCGTCAGGTCTGCGGGGTATCCGCCAGGTCCGCCAGGTCCAGGGACGTCGCGATGCGTACGGCCACGTCCTCCGCGTACATCGCGTCCGCGCGCTCGAACCGGCTGCGGCCCGCGCTCCGCAGGAACGTCACGACCCCCAGCGTCCGCCCGCGGCTGCGCAGCACCGCGCACAGGGCGTGCACGGAGTCGCGCGGCCACTGCCGGGCCAGCGCCCACTCGCGGGCCCGCTCGGGGTCGGCGGCGGCCGCGTCGGCCCGTACCGAACCGGCGCGGTCCACGCACTGGAGCGCGGGGTGCCCCTCCCCGTACCGCAGCGGCAGTCCCGCCTTGCCGGTGACCTGGCTCGGCCCGGGCGCCCCGGCGGGCGTCGCGACCGTACGGACGAGCCGTACGGGCCCGTCCGCCGGGCCGCCCCCGGCCACCCGGTCGACCAGGGCGTGGTCGGCGAAGCCGGCGAGGGCGAAGTCGAGGTGGACGGCGGCGGCCTCCGCCGGGCTCTCGCACTCGGCGGCGGCCCGCGCGGCACGGTGCAGCTGATGGGCGCGGAAGCGCAGCAGCGCGGCCTCCTGCTCGGTCTGCTTGGCCTCGGTGACGTCCTGGAAGAGCCAGCCGACGCCGAGCGGCACGGGTTCCTCCGCGAGCGGCGAGGCGAGCCGTACGAAGCCGCTGAGCCAGCACCGCCGCCGCCCGCCCTCGGGCGTGCGCACGTTGACCCACATCTCCGCGGGGGCCGGGGGCGCGCCTTCGGACAGCACGTGGGTGAGGGCGCTCTCCAGCTCCTCGACCCCCTGGGAGAGCAGGTCGCCCAGCGGCCGGCCGAGGACGGAGCCGCGTCCGGCGCCGAGGGCCTGGGCGGCGTGGGCGTTGACCACGGCGGGCCGCAGGTCCGCGTCGACCAGCACCACGCCCCAGGCCGCGTCCTCGAAGAGCGCCTCGCTCAGGGCGATCGAGCGTTCGAGGTCGATCTGGGTGTGCACCTCGCTGAAGGCGCAGTACACCCCGGCGGGCTTGCCGTCCGGGCCGCGCACGGCGGCGGACTGGGTGCGCACGAGCACCCTGCCGCCCTCCTTGGTGAGCAGCGCGAACTCCTGCACCTGGCGGCCCGGCGCCTCCATCGCGGACATCAGCCGGGCCTCGACCTCCTCGGCGTCCGCGGTCCGCACGGCCCAGCCGGCGAACCCGCGCCGGCCCACCGCCTCGGCCGCGGTCCAGCCCAGGATGCGCTCGGCCTCGCGGTTCCAGTGGGTGAGGACCCCGTCGGCGTCGAAAGCGCACAGGGCCGCGTCCATGCCGTCCAGCAGCGCGGCAAGCAGATCCGAGCCGTCCCGCTCGGGCTCGTCCGGCCCCAGCTCGTCGGTGGTCCCACTACGCCGGGATGCACTCACCTGGACCCCCTGCTGACTGCGTCCGTGCGAAGGGCGCGACAGTTCACTCGCTCATCACTCGCTCATCACCATTCAACTCGAACGTGACCCAGCACACACCTCGTTCCTCGAAGATGAGGGAAATCCCTGCGTACCGCGGACGCTCCCGGACCTCCCGCCTCCCCGAGATCCCGGGCCCGACACCTCCCGGATAAATCGCTTGAGGCCCCCGGGATGTGTTCCTAAAGTGGATCCCACGTAGGAGAGGAGGTGGTTCGGCTCATGACGGAAACCCGGACATACGAGGTGGCTGCGGGCTGACGGCCCGTTGTCGGACTCGGTTCGGCGCCGGACCGGCATGCGCGCAGCGCATGCAGCCGGCCCAATCCAACGCAGTCACCCGACCCGTGAGCTCGCCGGTACGTCCGGCCGGCCCCGTCGCCGCGAGGCGGAGGGACCCGAGCTCACGGGTCGTTCGCGTTCCCGGCCCCTCCGGCACCCGGACCCCACCGGCCCCCGGTCCTCTCCGGCACCCGGACCGCCCGGTGTGACCCGGGCCACAGGCCCATCGCGGGGACAGCAGTACGCTGTGCCCATGCCTCCGATGCTCGTCCGACGCCGCCACGTGGATTTCGTGCGCGTCACGAGCATGGGCTGTCGGCGCTCCGCCTGACCGGCCCCCTTCGCGCAGCCCTCTCTCCTCGCCCCGGCACCCGTGGCCCCCGCCCCACCCCTGGCGGCCGTCCGGGTCCCCGTACACCCCGCGGACGCATCTCATGACGACGAACACGTCTTTCCGGCCTGCCCCGAACGGGCGGAGCCTCCCCTCGTACCAGCAGCTCCCGATCATCGACCTCTCCGCGGCCGGCCGCGGACCCCAGGCGCGGGCGCTGCTGCACGCCCAGCTGCACAGCGCCGCCCACGACGTGGGCTTCTTCCAGCTCGTCGGACACGGCGTGACCGAGGCCGAGACCAGCGCCCTGCTGGGAGCCATGCGCCGGTTCTTCGCGCTCCCCGAGGCCGACCGGCTGGCCCTCGACAACGTCGGCTCGCCGCACTTCCGCGGATACACCCGAACGGGTGATGAACGCACCGGCGGCAGCCAGGACTGGCGGGACCAGCTCGACATAGGCGCCGAACGGCCGGCGCGGCCCCCGCGCCCCGGCGAGCCCGCCTACTGGTGGCTCCAGGGGCCGAACCAGTGGCCGGCCGCCCTGCCCGAGCTGCGGACCGCCGCGCTGACCTGGATGGAACGGCTGAGCGAGGTCGCGGCCCGGCTGCTGCGCGAGCTGCTGACCGCCATCGGCGCCCCCGCCGGCTTCTACGACCCGGTCTTCGGCGAGCGGGCACATCCGCATCTGAAGCTGGTGCGCTATCCCGGGAGCGCCGGCGACGGAGCAGGCCAGGGCGTGGGCGCGCACAAGGACTACGGGTTCCTGACCCTGCTGCTCCAGGACCGGATCGGCGGGCTCCAGGTGGAGCGCGAGGACGGCCGCTTCCACGACGTGCCGCCGCTGCCGGGCGCCTTCGTGGTCAATCTGGGCGAGCTCCTGGAGGTCGCCACCAACGGGTACCTGCTGGCGACCAACCACCGGGTGGTGAGCCCGGCCGGGGCCACCGAGCGGTTCTCCGTGCCGTTCTTCTACAACCCGCGCCTCGACGCCAGGATCGAGCCGCTGCCCTTCCCGCACGCGTCCGCCGCGCCCGGTGTCACCGACGACCCGTCGAACCCGCTGTTCGCCGAGTACGGGCTCAACGAGCTCAAGGGCAAGCTGCGGGCGCACCCGCTCGCCGCCGCCCGCCACCACGCGGAGCTGCTCGCTCCGGCGTGACGGCCGGCGGCGGACACCGGCCGTCGCGCACGGTCAGTGCGCGATGTCCGCGTAGCCCTCGATCTCCCGGGGGCCGCGCGAGCCGGGACCCACGTAGTGCGCGGAGGGGCGCACCAGACGGCCGGTGCGCTTCTGCTCCAGGATGTGCGCCGACCAGCCCGCGGTACGGGCGCACGTGAACATGGAGGTGAACATGTGCGCCGGGACCTCGGCGAAGTCCAGGACGATGGCCGCCCAGAACTCGACGTTCGTCGCGAGGACGCGGTCCGGGCGTCGGGCGTGGAGCTCGGCGAGTGCGGCCTTCTCCAGGGCCTCGGCGATCTCGAAGCGGGGGGCGCCCAGCTCGCGCGCGGTGCGGCGCAGCACCCGCGCGCGGGGGTCCTCGGCGCGGTAGACGCGGTGGCCGAAGCCCATGAGGCGCTCGCCCTTGTCGAGGGCCTGGCGGACGTAGGCGTCGGCGTCGCCGGTGCGCTCGATCTCCTCGATCATGCCGAGGACCCGGGAGGGGGCACCGCCGTGCAGCGGGCCCGACATGGCGCCCACGGCCCCCGAGAGCGCCGCGGCGACGTCCGCGCCGGTGGAGGCGATCACGCGGGCGGTGAAGGTGGAGGCGTTCATGCCGTGCTCGGCGGCCGAGGTCCAGTAGGCGTCCACGGCGGCGACGTGCTTGGGGTCGGGCTCGCCGCGCCAGCGGATCATGAAGCGCTCGACGACGGAGTGGGCCTTGTCGATCTCGTTCTGCGGGACCATCGGCAGGCCCTGGCCGCGGGCGGACTGGGCGACGTACGAGAGGGCCATGACGGCGGCGCGGGCGAGGTCGTCGCGGGCCTGCTCGGCGTCGATGTCGAGGAGGGGTTTGAGGCCCCAGACGGGCGCGAGCATGGCGAGCGCGGACTGCACGTCGACACGGATGTCACCGGAGTGGACGGGGATCGGGAACGGCTCGGCGGGCGGCAGACCGGGGTTGAAGGCGCCGTCGACGAGGAGTCCCCACACGTTGCCGAAGGAGACGTGGCCGACGAGGTCCTCGATGTCGACGCCCCGGTACCGGAGAGCGCCGCCCTCCTTATCGGGTTCGGCGATCTCCGTCTCGAACGCGACGACTCCTTCGAGTCCGGGTACGAAGTCGGACATCAGGCGGCTCCTCGTGATGTGTGCGACGGATGGTGTTGTCGGGGTTGAGGTGACCGTGCGCCCCTGTAGGGGTGCGGTCGACGGTGAGGTGCTGCGCCGGCCGGTTCCACGGTCGTCCGTGAAGACTCCCGAATGTTCTTCGGTCGGTCTCCGCCGACTCGCGGTCCGAAAGCGGTCACCCCGGTGATGCCCCGTACGACTGGTCCTCCAACCGGAACGGCATCAGCACGATATCCCCGAGTGCCATCTTTAGGGAGAGTACGCGGCACTGAGTGCCATCGCGTGACGAAGCACACCTCCCGCCCGCCCACCGCACGTGCGGGCCCGGATACGGCAGGATGACCGCGTGAACGATCGTTTCCCGGACGAATCCACGACCGAGCCCCTCATCCAGGCCGCGGCCGAGGCCGCCGAGGCCTCGCACGAGGAGATCGCCGACGACCCCGCCTCCATGCGCGCGCACTACCGCGCCGAGGGCCTCGACGAGGGCGATGTCGCCGCGCACCCCATGGAGCAGTTCTCCCGCTGGTTCAAGCAGGCGGCACAGGCCGCGCTGCACGGCTTCATACACGAGCCGAACGCGATGATCGTCTCCACGGCGGACGCCGAGGGCCGGCCCAGCTCCCGCACGGTGCTCCTCAAGGCCTACGACGAGCAGGGCTTCGTCTTCTACACCAACTACGACTCGCGCAAGGCCCAGGAGCTGGCCCGCAACCCGTACATCTCGCTGCTCTTCCCCTGGCACCCGATGGCCCGGCAGGTCATCGTCACCGGGACCGCGCGGCGCACCGGCCGGGACGAGACCGCCGCCTACTTCCGCACCCGCCCGCACGGCTCCCAGCTCGGCGCCTGGGCGAGCACGCAGTCCCAGGTGATCGCCGGGCGCGACGAGCTGGACTTTCTGTACGCGGAGCTGAGCACCCGCTACCCGGAGGGGGAGCAGGTGCCGGTGCCGCCGCACTGGGGCGGTTTCCGGATCGCCCCGCGGACGGTCGAGTTCTGGCAGGGCCGGGAGAACCGCCTGCACGACCGGCTGCGCTACGCGGCCGAGCCCGACGGCAGCTGGCGGATCGAGCGGCTCAGCCCCTGACCGGCGGGCCGGGGCGGCTCAGCCGAGCGTCTCCTCCACGATCGTGCCCCACTGCGCCACGACCCGTTCGCGGCGCGCGGTGTCGTCGGTGAGCAGGTTCGCGAGGCCGAGGCCGCGGGCCATGTCGAGCAGGCCCTGCACGGTCTCGCGCACCCCGGGCACGGACTCGTCGGCACCCAGCAGGTCCACCGCGATCCGGTGGCTCTCGCGGCCGACCCGGCCCTCCAGCTCGGTGACCCGCGCCCGGAGCTGGTCCTCGTTCGAGGCCGCGACCCACAGGTGCAGGGCGGCGCGGAACAGCGGTCCGGTGTAGAGGGTGACGAGGGCGGCGACGACGGCCCGCCGGTCGGCGGGGCCGTCGGGGAACAGGTCCCGCAGGGCGCTGGAGCGTTCCTCGGCGACGTACTCGACGGCCGCCGTGAAGAGGTCCTCGCGGGTGGGGAAGTGGTGCTGGGCGGCGCCGCGGGACACTCCGGCGCGCTCGGCGACGACGGAGACCGTGGAGCCCGCCCAGCCGTGTTCGGCGAGGCAGGCCACGGCGGCGGCCAGGAGCCGCTGCCGGGTGGCCCGGCTGCGGTCCTGTTTGGGGACGTGCGGAGTACGTGCCCCGTGGTCCGTCGCGCTCACACCACCCATGCGGGATCCCGTCGTTCGAGGAAGGCCGTCATCCCCTCGCGGGCCTGCGGGGAGGAGAACAGCCGGCCCGAGAGCGCGGTCAGGTCCGCCGCGTCCCGGTCGAAGGTCTCCAGCACCTTAGCCGTGAGCAGCGCCTTCGTCTCGGCGAGGGCTTCGGGGGCCGACCGGCGCAGCCCGTCGAGGACGGGCGCGAGGACGGCGTCCACGTCGTCCCCGGCCGCCGTGAGGAGCCCGGTGCGCACGGCCTCGGCGGCGTCGAAGCGCTCGCCGGTGAGGTAGTAGCGGGCGAGGGCGCGCGGGTCGGCGCGGGGCAGCAGCGGGAGCGAGATCACGGCGGGCGCGACCCCGATCCGTACCTCGGTGAAGGCGAAGCTCGCCGCCGGGCCGGCCGCCGCGATGTCACAGGCCCCGAGCAGGCCGAGGCCGCCGGCCCGGACGTGTCCGGCCACCCGGGCCACGACGGGCCTGGGCAGCTCGACGATCCGGCGCAGGAGACCGACGAAGGCCTCCGGCGGCGGCGGGTCGCGCAGGTCGGCGCCCGCGCAGAAGGTGTTCCCGGTGTGGGTCAGGACGACGGCGCGTACGTCGTTGTCCTTGCCGCAGCGGGTCAGGGCGTCGGCGAGCTCGCCCACGAGGACGGCCGACAGCGCGTTGCGGGTGGCGGGCGAGTCGAGGGTGAGCGTGGTGACGCCCCGCTCGTGTTCCGTGCGGACGACGGTCATGACAGGCCTCGCAGTTCGCGGCGCAGGATCTTCCCGGAGACGGCCCTCGGGACGGCGTCGATGAAGGTGACCAGACGGACCCGCTTGTACGGGGCGACGCGCTCGGCGACGTACAGCATCACCTCGTTCGCGGACAGGTCCGCGGCGGAGGGCTGGCGCACCACGAAGGCGTGCGGGACCTCGTTGTTGTCCTCGTTGTAGGCGCCGATGACGGCGGCGTCGGCGATGCCGGGGTGGGTGAGCAGCAGTGCCTCCAGTTCGGCGGGGGCGACCTGGAAGCCCTTGTACTTGATGAGCTCCTTGACCCGGTCCACGACGAACAGCCAGCCGTCGGCGTCCACATGGCCGACGTCCCCGGTGTGCAGCCAGCCGTCCGGGTCGATCATCGCGGCGGTGGCGTCGGGGCGGCCCAGATAGCCCTTCATGACCTGGGGTCCCCTGACGACGATCTCGCCGGGCTCTCCGACGCCGACGTCCTTGTCCGGGTCGTCGAGGGAGACGATGCGCATCTCTGTGCCCGCGACGAGCTTGCCGACCGTTCCCGGGGGCGGGTTCTCGGCGTCCAGCGGGACGACGTGGGTGCCGGGCGACAGTTCGGTCATGCCGTAGGCCTGGCCGACCGGCGGCAGCCCCAGCCGGGCCGAACAGGCTGCCGCGAGCGCGGCGTCCAGGGGCGCGGCCGAGCAGAGGATGTACTTCAGGGACGACAGGTCGTACTCCGCGACGGCCGGGTGCTTGGCGAGCGCCAGGACGATCGGCGGCGCCACGTACAGACCCGTGATGCGGTGCTTCTGGATGGCGCCGAGGAACGTGTCGAGGTCGAAGCGGGGCAGCACGACCACGGTGGCGCCCTGCCGCAGGGGCGCGTTCATCAGGGCGGTGAGCCCGTAGATGTGGAAGAACGGCAGCACGGCGAGGATGCGGTCGTCCGTGTCCATCGGCATGGCCGGCGAGAGCTGGGCGAGGTTGGTGGCTATGGAACGGTGGGTGAGCATCACGCCCTTGGGGACGCCGGTGGTGCCCGAGGAGTACGGGAGCGCCGCCACGTCCTCCACCGGATCGATGTCGACCGACGGTTCGGGGGCGGTGCTGCCGAGCAGGTCGAGCATGGACCGGTGGCCCTCCGCCTGGTCGCAGACGAAGATCTCCCGTACGCCGCCCGCGAGTTCGGCGGCCCGGCGGGCCGTCTCCAGCAGCGGCGAGACGGTCACGATCCAGCGGGCCGAGGAGTCCCGCAACTGCTTGGCGAACTCCTCGGCCGTGGCGAGCGGATGCACGGTCGTGACGGACGCCCCGGCCCGGGTGGCCCCGTAGAACACCACCGGGAAGGCGATGGTGTTGGGGCTGTGCAGGGCGAGCACGTCGCCCTTGCGCAGTCCCGCCTCGGCGAACGCGGCGGCCAGCCGCCGGTGGTACTGGTCGACCTGTGCGTAAGTGAGGGTGGTGCCGTCGACGCCGTCGACGAGCGCGGGCGCGTCGCCGCGCTCGGCGGCCCGGCCCAGGACGGCCTCGTGGATGGGTTCCTCGACGGCCGGGACATCTGCGTACTCGCTGCGGAACACGGTTCCTCCTAGAGCGCTCAGTACGACTTGGGCAGACCCAGGGTCTGGTGGGAGACGTAGTTGAGAATCATCTCCCGGCTGACCGGTGCGATACGAGACACGCGCGCCGCCGTGATCAGGGAGGCGAGACCGAACTCCCGGGTGAGGCCGTTGCCCCCGAGGGTGTGCACCGCCTGGTCGACGGCCCGTACACAGGCCTCCCCGGCCGCGTACTTGGCCATGTTGGCGGCCTCGCCCGCCGCGATGTCGTCGCCCTCGTCGTACAGGTACGCGGCCTTCTGCATCATCAGCCGGGCCAGTTCGAGCTCGATGTGGGCCTGCGCGAGCGGGTGGGCGATGGCCTGGTGGGCGCCGATCGGCGCCTTCCAGACGGTGCGTTCACGCGCGTACTCGACGGCCCTGGCGAGCGCGAAGCGGCCCATGCCGATCGCGAACGCGGCCGTCATCACCCGCTCCGGGTTGAGCCCGGCGAACAGCTGGAGCAGCCCCGCGTCCTCGTCGCCCACCAGGGCGTCGGCCGGGAGCCGCACCTCGTCCAGGGTGAGCTCGAACTGCTTCTCCGCGCTGGCCAGTTCCATGTCGATCTGCCGCCTCCCGAAGCCCTCGGCGTCACGCGGGACGATGAAAAGGCAGGGCTTGAGGCTGCCGGTGCGCGCGTCCTCGGTACGGCCCACGATCAGCGTCGCGTCGGCGATGTCGACGCCGGAGATGAACACCTTGCGGCCGTTCAGGACCCAGTCGGTGCCGTCGCGGCGGGCGGTGGTGGTGATGCGGTGCGAGTTGGAGCCGGCGTCGGGCTCGGTGATGCCGAACGCCATCGTGCGGGTGCCGTCCGACAGGCCCGGCAGCCAGGCCCGCTTCTGCTCCTCGGTGCCGAACCGGGCGATGACCGTGCCGCAGATGGCGGGCGAGACGACGAGCATGAGCAGCGGACAGCCGGCCGCGCCCAACTCCTCAAGCACGATGGACAGTTCGGCGATGCCGCCGCCCCCGCCGCCGTACTCCTCGGGGAGGTTCACGCCGAGATAGCCGAGCTTGCCCGCCTCGGCCCACAGCTCGTCCGGGTGACCGCCCTCGGCGACGGCCTTGGTGAGGTACGCGCGGCCGTAGCGCTTGCCGAGGGCGGCGACCGCGGAACGGAGCGCCTTGTGTTCGTCGGTCTCGGTGACAGGGCTCATGAGGGCTCCTCGGTACGCAGGTATACGGAGGTACGGAAAGTGCGGGAGCACGAGGGTTGCGGGCGGTACGGGCAGGACGGGCGGTACGTGAGGTGCGGGCCGCACGTGAGGCGTGCGGAGCGCGAGGGGTGGGGCATGTGAGTGGTGCGAGGGGTGGGGGCGCCGGGTCAGCCGGCGTCGGGATCCGGGTCCCCGGCGGGCTCCGGGTCCTCCGCCACGACGGCCAGCAGCGCGCCCACCTCCACCTGCTGTCCGACCACGGCGTGCAGCGCGGTGAGCGTCCCCGCGGCCGGCGCCGAGATCCTGTGCTCCATCTTCATCGCCTCCAGCCACAGCAGCGGCTCGCCGGCCCGCACCGAGGCGCCCTCGGCCAGGCCCTCGGCCACCCGGACCACGGTGCCGGGCATCGGTGCGAGCAGCGAGCCCGGTGCCCGGTCCGCGGACGGGTCGGGGAAACGGGGCAGCTCGGTCAGCGCGGTCGCGTTCACGAAGACCTGGCCGCCCTCGTACCGGGCGACCTCGAACGTCCGCCGTACGCCCGCCGCTTCGAGGACGACACGGCCGGCGTCGGCGTGCAGCACGCGCACCCCGTCGGCCGCGAGCCCCTCGCGCGTGTGCCGGTAGTGGACCTCGTGCTCGGTGCCGTGCACGCGGTAGCGCCTGGTCTGCGGCTGCGAGGCCAGGTTCCGCCAGCCCCCGAACCGCGAGCGCCCGTGCGCGTCGGCGAGGGCGGCGGCCAGCGGGGCGTACGGGTCGGCGGCGGGCTCGGTCAGCGCCGCGAGGTGACGGTCGTAGAAACCCGTGTTCATCCGGGCGTCCGCGAACTCCTCGTGGCGCAGCGACCGTACGAGCAGGTCCCGGTTGGTGACCGGGCCGTGGACCGTGGTCCGCTCCAGGGCGCCGGCCAGTTTCCGCACGGCCTCCGCGCGGGTGGCGCCGTGCGCGACGACCTTCGCGAGCATCGGGTCGTAGTGGATGCCGACCTGATCGCCGTCGGCGAACCCGGTGTCCAGCCGGACCGCGTCCGGGACCGCGATCCGGTGCAGGGTGCCCGTCTGGGGCGCCCAGGCGGCCGCCGGGTCCTCGGCGTACAGCCGGGCCTCCACCGCGTGGCCCCGGGCGGGCGGGGGCTCGCCCTCCAGCCGCTCCCCCTCCGCGACCCGCAGCTGAAGCGCCACCAGGTCGACCCCGAACACCGCCTCCGTCACGGGGTGTTCGACCTGGAGCCGGGTGTTCATCTCCAGGAAGTGCGCGGTGCCGCCGGCGACCAGGAACTCGACCGTGCCGGCGCCGACGTAGTCCACCGCGCGGGCGGCCCGCACGGACAACTCGTAGAGCTTCCGCGTGAGTTCGTCGCCGAGCCCGGGGGCGGGCGCCTCCTCGATCACCTTCTGGTGGCGGCGCTGGAGGGAGCAGTCCCGGGTGCCCAGCGGCCAGACCGTGCCGTGCGCGTCGGCCAGGATCTGCACCTCGACGTGCCGGCCGCCCTCGACGTACGGCTCGACGAACACCTCGCCGTCGCCGAAGGCGCTCAGCGCCTCCGCCCGGGCCGCCTCCATCTCGGCGTCCAGGTCGGCCAGTTCGCGGACGACCCGCATCCCGCGGCCACCGCCACCCGCGGCGGCCTTGACCAGCACGGGAAGGTCGGCCCCGGTGACCCGCTCCAGGGGTTCGAGCCCCATCAGCTTCTTGGCCCGGGTCTTGGACGCCATCGCCTCGATCGCCTCGGGGGACGGCCCGACCCACACCAGCCCGGCCTCGGTCACCGCCCGCGCGAAGTCCGCGTTCTCCGACAGGAACCCGTACCCCGGGTGCACCGCGTCCGCGCCGGCCTCCAGCGCGGCCCGCACGATCAGATCACCCCGCAGATACGTCTCCGCGGGCGTCGAACCCGGCAGCCGTACCGCCGCGTCCGCCTCCCGCGTGTGCAGGGCGTTCTCGTCGGCGTCCGAGTACACCGCGACGGTGCGCACCCCGGCCTCGCGGCAGGTGCGGAAGACCCGGCAGGCGATCTCGCCCCGGTTGGCGACCAGCAGACTCGCAATCACGTGATCCCTCACATCCGGAAGACGCCGAAGCCACCGCGCGCGCCCTCGAAGGGCGCCGTGCGGATCGCGGACAGGCACAGGCCGAGGACGGTACGGGTGTCGCGCGGGTCGATGACCCCGTCGTCGTACAGCCGCCCGGACAGGAACATCGGCAGCGACTCGGACTCGATCTGCTGCTCCACCATGGCGCGCAGCGCCGCGTCGGCGTCGTCGTCGTAGGGGTGGCCCTTCGCGGCGGCCGACTGCCGGGCGACGATCGACAGGACGCCCGCGAGCTGCTGCGGTCCCATCACCGCCGATTTGGCGCTGGGCCAGGCGAACAGGAACCGGGGGTCGTAGGCCCGCCCGCACATGCCGTAGTGCCCGGCCCCGTAGGAGGCGCCCATCAGCACGGAGAGGTGGGGCACCTTCGAGTTGCTCACCGCGTTGATCATCATGGCGCCGTGCTTGATGATGCCGCCCTGCTCGTACTCCTTGCCGACCATGTAGCCGGTGGTGTTGTGCAGGAAGAGCAGCGGGATGTCGCGCTGGTTGGCGAGCTGGATGAACTGGGCGGCCTTCTGCGACTCGGCGCTGAACAGCACGCCCTGGGCGTTGGCGAGGATGCCGACCGGGTAGCCGTGCAGGCTCGCCCAGCCGGTGGTCAGGCTGGTCCCGTAGAGCGGCTTGAACTCGTCGAAGTCCGAGCCGTCGACGATCCGGGCGATCACCTCGCGCGGGTCGAAGGGGTGTCGCAGGTCCCCCGGGACGATGCCGAGGAGCTCGTCCTCGTCGTACTTGGGCGGCTCGGCCGGGGCCGGATCGCCGTACGCCTTGCGGTGGTTGAGCCGGGCGACGACGCGGCGGGCCTGGCGCAGGGCGTCCCGCTCGTCGACGGCGAAGTAGTCGGCGAGGCCCGAGACGCGCGCGTGCATCTCCGCGCCGCCGAGCGACTCGTCGTCGCTCTCCTCGCCCGTGGCCATCTTCACCAGCGGCGGTCCGCCGAGGAAGACCTTCGCCTTCTCCTTGACCATGATCACGTGGTCGGACATGCCGGGGACGTACGCGCCTCCGGCGGTGGAGTTGCCGAAGACCACGGCCACGGTGGGGATCCCGGCGGCCGACAGCCGGGTGAGGTCGCGGAAGATCGCGCCCCCGGGGATGAAGATCTCCTTCTGGGAGGGCAGATCGGCGCCCCCGGACTCGACCAGGCTGATGCAGGGCAGCCGGTTGGCGAGGGCGATGTCGTTGGCCCGCAGCGCCTTCTTCAGGCTCCACGGGTTGCTGGCGCCGCCGCGCACGGTCGGGTCGTTGGCGGTGATCAGGCACTCGACGCCCTCGACCACGCCGATGCCGGTGACCAGGGAGGCGCCGACGGTGTAGTCGCTGCCCCAGGCCGCCAGCGGGGACAGCTCCAGGAACGGGGTGTCCGGGTCGAGGAGCAGCTCGATGCGCTCGCGGGCGAGCAGCTTGCCACGCTTCCGGTGCCGCTCGACGTACTTCTCGCCGCCGCCCGCGAGGGCCTTGGCGTGTTCGGTGTCCAGGCCGGCGAGCTTGGCGAGCATGGCCTCGCGGTTCGCCCGGTAGTCCTGGCCGCCCACGTCCAGGGCGGACGAAAGGACCGTCATAGGAGGACCTCCGGAATTTCCAGGTGACGGGAGCGGAGCCATTCGCCGAGGGCCTTGGCCTGCGGGTCGAAGCGGGCCTGGGAGGCGACGCCTTCGCCGAGGATCCCCTCGACCGTGAAGTTCACGGCGCGGAGGCGGGGCAGCAGGTGCCGCACGACGGTCAGTCCGTCGCTCTCCGGGATCAGTTCCCGGAAGCGGTCGGCGGTCAGCTCGTGGGCGAGCCAGCGCCACGCCTCGTCGGTGCGGACCCAGAGGCCGACGTTCGCGTTGCCGCCCTTGTCGCCGCTGCGGGCGCCCGCGACCAGGCCGAGGGGCGCACGGCGGGTGGGGCCCGCGGGCAACGGCTCGGGCGGGGAGGGCTCTTCGAGTGTCTCCAGCGGGAGCGTTTCCTGGGCCGGGAGCACCGAGAGGCGGCTCCCGTCGGGGAGGACCGCCACCTGCTCGACGGCGTCCTGGGGGACGTACACGTCCTCGAAGACCCCATAGGGCGCGCCCTTCCCGGGTGGCGCCACCACATGGAAGCCGGGGTAGCTGGCGAGCGCGAGCTCGATGGCGGCTCCGCTGAGCGCGCGGCCCACGGCGGCCTGGTCGGGGTCGCGGACGACGAGCCGCAGCAGGGCGCTCGCCGTCTCCTCGGTGTCCGCGTCGGGCCGGTCGGTGCGCACCAGTTCCCACCGCGCCTCGGCGGGCGGCGACTTGGCGAGCGCTTCGCCCATCTGCTCACGCACCAGCGCCGCCTTGGCCTCGATGTCGAGTCCGGTCAGGACGAAGGTGACCTCGTTGCGGAAGCCGCCGAGCTTGTTCAGGCCGACCTTGAGGGTGGGGGGCGGGGCCTCGCCGCGCACGCCCTCGATCCGCACCCGGTCGGGGCCGTCCTGGCTCAGCCGTACGGTGTCCAGGCGGGCGGTGACGTCGGGTCCCGCGTACCGGGCGCCCCCGGTCTCGTACAGCAGCTGCGCGGTGACCGTGCCGACGTCGACGAACCCGCCGGTGCCGGGGTGCTTGGTGACGACACAGGTGCCGTCCTCGTGGATCTCCGCGAGCGGGAAGCCGGGCCGGCGGATGTCGCCCTCGCCGAAGAAGGAGTAGTTGCCGCCGGTGGCCTGGGTGCCGCACTCCAGCACGTGCCCGGCGACGACGGCTCCGGCGAGCCGGTCGAGGTCGGTGGGCCGCCAGCCGAAGTGGGCGGCGGCGGGCCCGGTGACCAGGGCCGCGTCCGTCACGCGGCCGGTGACCACGATGTCGGCGCCCGCCAGCAGGCACTCCGCGATGCCGAAGCCGCCGAGGTAGGCGTGCGCGGCGAGGCTGCCCGGGTGGGAGGGGGTGAGGTCGTCGCCCTCGACGTGGGCGACGCGCACCGGGATGCCGAGCCGGCCGGCCAGGGTCCGCACCGCGTCCGCGAGCCCGGCCGGGTTGAGGCCGCCGGCGTTCGTCACGATCTTCACGGACCGCTCGTGCGCGAGGCCCAGGCAGTCCTCCAGCTGGCGCAGGAAGGTGCGGGCGTATCCGGCGGCGGGGTCCTTCAGCCGGTCCCGGCCGAGGATCAGCATGGTCAGCTCGGCGAGGTAGTCGCCGGTGAGGACGTCCAGCTCGCCGCCGGTGAGCATCTCGCGCATCGCGTCGAAGCGGTCGCCGTAGAAGCCGGAGGCGTTGCCGATGCGCAGCGTCACTCCGCGTCCTCCTGCTTCGGCGGGCGTCCGTCGCCGGGCGGGCCCGCGAAGGCCTGGGCGATGTCGAGCCAGCGGTCGGCGTCCGGCCCCTCGGCGGTCACGGCGACGTCGGCGCGGTTCGCCCGCTGGGTGACCAGCAGACAGAAGTCGAGCGCGGGGGCGGTGACGCGCTGGGGTGCGTCCTCGGGGCCGTAGGTCCACAGGTCGCCGGAGGGGGCGAGGATCTCCACCCGGAACTCCTCGGCGGGCGCGGTGAGACCGTGCGCCCCGAAGGCGAAGTCCCGGGTGCGCACACCGATGCGGACCACATGCCGGAGACGGTCGGTGGGGGTACGGACCACACCCAGGGCGTCGGCGATGTCCTGGCCGTGGGCCCAGGTCTCCATGAGCCGGCCGGTGGCCATGGAGGCACCGGACATGGGCGGCCCGTACCAGGGGAAGCGGGTGCCGGGCACGGACGCGCGCAGGGCGCGGTCCAGCGCGGCGCGTCCCGTGCGCCATCGCTCCAGGAGTTCGGCGGACGGGAGCCGGGCTCCCTCGTCGGCCCCGTCGTCCACGAAGGTCGCGGGTGCCTGGAGGGCCTTCTCGACGAGGCCGTTGAAGGCGCCGGCGTCCGTGACGGACAGCAGGGCGGAGTGGTCGGTCCAGGCGAGATGGGCGATCTGATGGGCGACGGTCCAGTGGGGCGCGGGCGTCGGGAGCGCCCACTGGTGCGGGCTCGACCCGGCCACGAGCCGGTCGAGTTCTTCGCTTTCGTCACGCAGATCGTCGAACACGGGCGTCGGATCGGACATGGGGGGAGCATGTCAGCGGCCCCAGAAACAATCAAGCGTGCTTGCATCAATTTCTTCCCATGGTGGTCCCGGGGAAAGAAAAGCGTCCCCGGACACGCCGTGGGGGGGTGTCGGGGGACGCGATGGGGAGGCCGGCCTCGCCGTGTGCCGCGGGGAGCGTCAGGGAGCGTCGACCGGCGGGAGGGTCGCCTTGCCCCGGCCCACCTGGGTGCGGACCGCGCCCATGCTCGCGCCGATGACCAGGGCTATCGCGGCCGCCTGGGTGGCGGACAGGGACTGGTCGAGGATGAGGAAGCCCGCCGTGGCGGCGATGGCGGGTTCCAGGCTCATGAGGACCGCGAAGGTGGAGGCGGGCAGACGGCGCAGGGCGAGGAGTTCGAGCGTGTACGGGAGGACCGAGGAGAGGACCGCCACCGCCGAGCCGAGGGCCACCGTGACCGGGTCGAGCAGCCGGGTGCCGGACTCGGCGATGCCCAGCGGCAGGAACAGCACCGCGGCCACCGCCATGGCCAGCGCCAGGCCGTCGGCCTGCGGGAAGCGGCGGCCCGTACGGGCGCTGAAGACGATGTACGCCGCCCACATCGCGCCCGCCCCGAGCGCGAAGGCCGCGCCCACCGGGTCGAGGTCCCCGAATCCTCCGCCGCCCAGCAGGAAGACCCCGCACAGGGCCAGGCCCGCCCAGACGGCGTTGACCGCGCGGCGGGAGGCCAGCACCGACAGGGCCAGCGGGCCGAGGACCTCCAGGGTGACGGCGGCGCCGAGGGGGATGCGGGCCACCGACTCGTAGAAGAGGCCGTTCATCGCGCCCATGGCGATGCCGAACACGGCGACCGTCCCCCAGTCGGCGCGCGAGTGACCGCGCAGTCGGGGGCGGCAGACCACGAGCAGGATCACCGCGGCGGCGAACAGGCGCAGCGTCACCACGCCGAGCGCGCCCGCCCGCGGCATGAGGGTCACCGCGAGGGCGCCGCCGAACTGGACCGAGATGCCCCCGGCCAGCACGAGCCCGACGGGTCCGAGGGAACCGAGCCGGCCGGGTGCGCCGCCCGCGGACACGGGGACGTGGTCCGTCCCGGCGGCGGGCGCGGACGACGAGGTGGTGGCGCTGGGGGTGCTCACGGGCGGTCCTGGGGGCTGGCTCGGGTCGGCTGTTCATCACGGTGCACTACCGAGTCCAGGGTAGTGGACTCGGTCAGGAGTGTGAACCGCTTATGTAGCTGTCCTGGATGCTGAGATCGGGATGCCCGGCGGACCCGTCGGCGCCCTGCCCCGCGTAGCCAGGCGTGTATCCGTATCCGTATCCGTATCCGTATCCGGGAGTATGCGCGTGGCCGGGCAGGTGCGCGTGCCCGGAGGCGTGCGCGTACCCGGGAGCGTGCGCGTCCGGCGTCGTGCTGTTCTGCGAGCGGTGCAGCCGGGCGTACGCCCCGCCCCGGGCCAGGAGTTCGCCGTGGCGGCCGGACTCGACGATCCGGCCCCGGTCGACCACGAGGATGCGGTCGGCGTCGGGGGCGAGGTTGAGGTCGTGGGTGATCATGATGGTCGTACGGCCCGCCATCAGCCGGCGCAGCGGCTCGACCACCCGGCGCGCGGCACTCGCGTCCAGGCCGGTCGTCGGCTCGTCCAGGACCAGGACCGGGGCGTCGCGCAGGATCGCCCGGGCGATGGCGAGGCGCTGGAGCTGGCCGCCGGACAGCCGGGCCGAGCCGGGGTCGATCCTGGTGTCGTAGCCGTCGGGCAGCCGCTCGACGAAGTCGTGGGCGTCGGCCGCCCTAGCCGCCTCGACGATCGCCCGCTCGCTGGCGCCGGGGCGGCCGCAGGCGATGTTCGCGCGAACCGTGTCGTGCAGGACGAGGGTCTCCTGCGGGAGCAGGGTGACGTACTCGCGCAGCCGGGCCAGCGGGAAGTCCCGCAGCGGCACGCCGTCCAGGAGCACCTCGCCCGCGTCGGGGTCGTAGAAGCGCAGCAGGAGCCTGGACACCGTGGACTTGCCCGCGCCGCTCGGGCCGGTGACGATCACGAGCTCGCCCGGGGCGACCGTGAAGGAGAGGCCCCTGAGCGCGGTGCTCTCGGCGCCGGGGTAGCCGAACACCACGTCCCGGACCTCCACCGTGCCGTCGGGGCGGCCGGTCTCCGTGCCGTGCGGGGGGTCGGTGACCGACGGCCGGGCGTCGAGGATCTCGATGAGCCGCTCCGCGCCCGCCGTAGCCGCCGCGACCGTGAGGCCGAGCTGGGCGAGGCCGCGCACCGGCGGGTAGAGGTAGCCGAGGAAGGCGGAGAAGGCGAGGAGCTGTCCGAGGGTCATCCGTCCGGTGGAGATCTCCCAGGCGCCGATGCCGATCACGGCGAGGACGCACACGGTCTCGATGACCTGGACGAGCTGTTCGTACGCCTCGTTCAGGCGGGCCGAACGGACCGAGGCCCGGAACCAGGCCCTCGCCTCCTCGCCCAGCCGGCGGCGTTCGGCGTCGCGGCGGTCGTAGGCCTGCGTCAGCACGATGTTGCCGAGGGACTCCTCGACGACGGAGGTGATCGCGCCGTCGGCGACCCGTCCCGCGCGGGAGACGTCCTTGATGGAGCCGGAGAAGCGGCGGGCCGCCAGCCAGAACAGCGGGGCGAGGACGAAGGTGGCGGCGGCCAGGTCCCAGCGCAGCCAGAAGGCGGCGGCCGCGTAGAAGAGCGCGCTGAAGGCGGCCGAGGCGGCGCCGACCAGCCCGGACACGACCAGCGTCTCGATCGCCTCGACGTCGCCGGTCAGCCGGGAGAGCAGATCGCCCTGGCGGTGGCGCTGGAAGAAGTGCGGGGGCAGCCGCTGGACGTGGTCGAAGACGTGCTCGCGCAGCCGCATCACGAAGCGCTCGGTCGCCCAGGCCGCCAGGGAGTTGCCGGCGTACGCGACGATCGCGCCCGCGACGGCCACGCCCAGCCACTGGGTGGCCGGACTCCAGAACGCGTCGAGGGAGCCCTTCTCCAGGGCGTGGTCGGTGAGGTCGGCGAAGAGCAGGATCGCCTCGGTCTCGGCGAGCGCGGCGAGCACCGTGCACAGCCAGACGATCAGCAACGGGCGGCGCAGCCCGCCGGTCAGCGGCCAGAAACGGCGAAAGGCGGTACGGGCCGAGACGGCCGGGGTCCCCTCGTGCGCGAGTTCCACGCCCCCGCTCCCTTCATCACCCATGATTCATTCCCCTGGCACTCCTTGAATTTCACGGCCTTCCCCCCGGCCCTCCTCGCTCTCGCCGTCACCCTCGCGCGAATTCCCTCGGCCCTCTCGATCCGTCTCGACCTCTTTCCGATTTCCGCACGATCCCCCGGCGGAAATACGGTCGCTTTTTGAATTCGGAAAAGCGCGAGGGGGGGGGGGGGGACCAACCGCCCCCCCGCCTGGGGCGTATTA
>NZ_JBHXDQ010000016.1:102244-130525 GCF_042725875.1 Streptomyces sp. NPDC127038
AAGCGCGAGGGGCCGATGGTGCACCATCGGCCCCTCGTCCGCTCAGCGGCCGATCAGCCGTCGTGGCCGGGCAGCGGCTTGGGCAGCGGCTTGTGCGCGTGCTTCTTCGGCTTCGGCTTCGGGGGCGGCGGGAGCTGCTTCGACTTGGGCTTGGGGGGCAGCGGGGCAAGCTTCCTGAAACTCATTTCCGACTCCTCGTGTTCGGTGGTCCATTGTTCCGGGAATTCCGCGTCCGGCTCCCGACATCAATGAACCTACACGCACCCGCACCCCCCACAACGGCAAAAATGGCAAAGGAGCGCTGTGAATACCCTGGGGAAAGCTGGGCGTTCCCGGAGTCCGCTGAGAATTTCCTCAGCGGCGGGACATGTAGACGTCGAGCGCCTTGTGCAGCACCCGGTTGATGGGGAAGTCCCACTCGCCGAGGTACTCCGCGGCCTCGCCGCCCGCGCCCGCCTTGAAGCGCAGCAGGCCGACGAGGTGGTCGCTCTCGTCCAGGGTGTCGGTGATCCCGCGGAAGTCGTAGACGGCGGCGCCCAGCGCGTGGGCGTCGGCCATCATGCGCCACTGGATCGCGTTGTTGGGCTGGACCTCGCGCTTGCGGCCGGTGGAGGCGCCGTAGGAGTACCAGACGTGGGTGCCGACGGTCAGCATGGTGGCCGCGGCGAGGACCTCCCCCTCGTGGCGGGCGAGGTACAGCCGCATGCGGTCGGGGTCCTCGGCCGTCAGCGAGGTCCACATCCGCTGGAAGTAGGGCAGCGGGCGGGGGATGAACCGGTCGCGTTCCGCCGTCTCCGCGTAGAGCTCGTAGAAGGCGGGCAGATCGTCGTAGCCGCCCCTGACCACCTCGACGCCGGCCTTCTCGGCCTTCTTGATGTTGCGCCGCCACTGCTGGTTGAGGCCCTTGTGGATCTCCTCCAGGGACCGTCCGGCGAAGGGGACCTGGAAGACGTAGCGCGGCTGGCCCGCGGCGAAGCCGTCCTCGCCGCCCGGCTCGGTCCGCTGCCAGCCCATGGCCCGCAGCCGGTCGGCGATCTCGGCGGCACCCGGTTCGCAGGAGGTCGCCGTCACCTCGCCGAGCCGCCGCGCCGCCGGATCGGCGATGGCCGTCTTGACCGTGTCCGCGTTCCAGCGGCGCGCGACCACGGGCGGGCCCATCTTCACGGTGAACGCGCCGAGCGACTTCAGATGCGCGACCATCGGCCGCAGCCAGCGGTCGGCGAGGTCCGGGGCGTGCCAGTCGATGACGGGACCCTCGGGCAGATACGCGAGGTAGCGCCTGAGTTTCGGCAGCGGGCGCAGCAGCACGAGACCGGCCCCCTGGAGGCGGCCGTCCGCGTCGAACCAGCCGAGGCTCTCCGCTCGCCAGTCCGGCTTCACGTCCCCCCAGGACGGCACCTGCATATGGCTGGCCGAGGGCCGCGAGCGGACGAACGCCAGGTGTTCGTCACGGGTGATCGCCTTCAGGCGGAGGGCCATGCGCGTACTCCTCGAAGTCCTTGAGCAGGTGGGATTTCAGCGTACTTACGCGGTTCGCGCGGGTCCGTCCTCGCGCGGCCCGTCGTCCAGCGCCTCGGCCAGCACCTCCGCCAGGTGGCGGCCCCTGCGGCCGGAGAGCTGGGCCAGCTGGGTGCGGCAGGAGTAGCCGTCGGCGAGGATCACCGCCGTGTCGTCGGCCGCCCGTACGGCCGGGAGCAGTTGTTCCTCCGCGCAGGCCCGGGACACCTCCTCGTGGCCGCGCTCGAAGCCGAAGTTGCCCGCGAGGCCGCAGCAGCCGCCGGCGAGGGCCCCGGCCAGGCCCGCCGCCTCGCGCAGCCGCCGTTCGGCCCCGTCGCCGAGGACGGCGTGCTGGTGACAGTGCGTCTGGCCGGTCGCCGGGCGGTCCAGGCGGGGCGGGGTCCAGTCCGGCGCGTGCCGTTCCAGTGCCTCGGCGAAGGTCGTCACGGCCGCCGCCAGCCGTGCGGCGCGCGGGTCGCCGGGCAGCAGTTCGGGCAGGTCCGTGCGCAGGGCGGCGGCGCAGCTCGGCTCCAGCACGACGACGGGGACGCCGTCCAGGGCGAGGGCGGGCTCCATGAGGTCGAGGGTGCGGCGCAGGACGGCGCGGGCGCGGTCGAGCTGTCCGGTGGAGACATAGGTGAGTCCGCAGCAGACGCTGTGGCGGCGACGCGGGAGCAGGGTGCCGGGGCGCAGGGGGCCCCGGGTGACCCCGTCGCCGACGGGCCCGTGCCTCCGCGGTGTCCCCGGCGGCAGCAGGACGGTGAGTCCCGCGGCTTCCAGGACGCGTACGGCGGCACGGCCGACGGAGGGTTCCAGGTGTTCGGTGAAGGTGTCCGGCCACAGCAGGACCGTCCTCCCGCCCCGGCCGCCCGGGGTCCGCTCCCCCGCGACCGTCGCGTCCCGCCCGCCCCGGGCCCGCTCCCGGGCGTCCGCGCGGGCCCGGTCGCGGAGCCGGGCCGACCACCACCGGGTGAACGTCCGCGGTGCCAGCCGCGGGAGCTCCCGGCCGGGGGAGACACCGGCCAGGCGCTTGGCGGCGGAGGCCAACGGCCGCACGGAGGCGAGGGAGTTGACGAGCCGGGCCGAGCGGGTGCGGGTCACCGCCGCGAGCCAGAACGGGAGCCGGCCCAGGGCGTAGTGCGCGGCGGGCCGGCGCCGGCCCGCGTAGTGGTGATGGAGGAACTCGGCCTTGTAGGTGGCCATGTCGACGCCGACCGGGCAGTCGGATCGGCAGCCCTTGCACGACAGGCACAGGTCGAGCGCGTCCCGGACCTCCGTGGAGCGCCAGCCGTCGGTGACGATCTCGCCGGCGAGCATCTCGTGCAGCAGCCTGGCCCGTCCGCGGGTGGAGTGCGCCTCCTCGCCGGTCGCCCGGAAGGAGGGGCACATGACCTCGGCTCCGCCCGGCGCCGACGCCGTACGGCACTTGGCGACGCCCACGCAGCGGCGCACGGCCGCCGAGAAGTCGCCGCCGTCCGCCGGGTAGCCGAACTCCACGTCCACCGGCCGCCCGGGCAGCACCGCGAACCTGAGGTTCTCGTCCAGCCGGTGCGGGCGTACGAGCATGCCGGGGTTGAGCAGGGCGTCCGGGTCCCAGAGGTCCTTCGCCCGTTCGAAGACGCGGACCATCGCGGGCCCGTACATGACCGGCAGGAGTTCCGCGCGCGCCTGCCCGTCGCCGTGCTCCCCGGACAGCGAGCCCCCGTGGGCGACGACGAGGTGCGCGGTCTCCTCCGAGAAGCGCCGGAACCGGGCGACGCCCGCCGCGGAGACCAGGTCGAAGTCGATCCTGACGTGGACACAGCCGTCGCCGAAGTGCCCGTACGGGGTGCCCCGCAGCCCGTGGTCCTTGAGCAGGGCCCGGAAGTCCCGCAGATACGCGCCGAGCCGGGCGGGCGGCACCGCGCAGTCCTCCCAGCCGGGCCAGGCCTCGGCACCGGCACCGCGGCCCGCGCCGGGCGGGGTGCCCTTCCCGCTGTCCGGGATCCGGGTCGCCGTGCCTGCTGCGTCCTCCCGCAGCCGCCACAGCGCCCGCTGTCCGGCCGGGTCGGTGACCACCAGGGCGTCCCGCGCGCCGGCCGCCCGCACGATCGCGTCCGCGCCCGCGCGCGCCTCGGCCGGTGTCGTACCGCCCGTCTCCACGAACAGCCAGGCCCCGCCGCGCGGCAGCCCCGCGCCGGCGGGCACGAGGTCGGCGGCCATCCCCTCCACGGTCAGCGGGTGGTGCGGCAGCAGACCGGCGGCGGCGTCCGCGGCGGCGCTCTCGTCGGGGTACGCGAGGACGGCGAGCGCCGTCTCGCGGGGTGCCTCGACCAGTCCCACGACCGCCTCGGTGAGCAGGCCCCAGGTGCCCTCGGTGCCGCAGAAGGCGCGGGCCGTGTCCGCGCCCCGCTCGGGCAGGAGCGCGTCCAGGGCGTATCCGGAGATCCGCCGCGGGAGGTCGGGGAAGCCGGTCCGCAACAGCGCCGACTCGCCCTCGACCAGGGCCTTCAGACCGTCCGGGGCGCCCCGCCAGTCGCGGCCGAGGCGGCGCTCGGCCCCGTCGGCGCCGATGACGGACAGTTCGCGCACGCTGTCGGCCGTGGTGCCCCAGGCGACGGAGTGGGAGCCGCAGGAGTTGTTGCCGATCATCCCGCCGAGGGTGCAGCGGCTGTGCGTGGAGGGGTCGGGGCCGAAGCGCAGACCGTGGGGGGCGGCGGCCTCCTGGAGGCGGTCGAGGACGGCACCGGGCTGGACGACGGCCGTGCGGGCGTCCGGGTCCAGCGCGAGGATCCGGTTCATGTGGCGGGTGAAGTCCAGGACGACGCCGGTGCCCGTGGCCTGTCCGGCGATCGAGGTGCCGCCGCCCCGCGCCACGACCGGCACCCCGTGCGCGCGGCACACGGCGAGCGCGGCGGCCACGTCGTCGGCGTCCCGCGGGGCCACCACCCCGAGCGGTACGCGCCGGTGGTTGGAGGCGTCCATGGTGGTCAGTGCCCGTGCCGTCGCGTCGAAGGACACCTCGCCGCGCACGGTACGGGCCAGCTCGGACCGCAGCCGTCCGGCGAGCCCCCCGTCCGTGCGTCCCGCCGGCCGTCCGCCCAGATCCGTCATGCCTCCAGGATGCCGCCGGGTACGGGCCGCGGTCCCGCCGACGTGCACCCGAAAGGCCCCGATATGCCGGGGCGATCATGAAACCGCTTTTCGAAGCTTCCCAATCGGATCACGAACTCTCATATAGTGACGGCGAGTTGAGCATCATGTGTCGCTTCTCGCCCAGGACCGACCGAGGACACGACCGAGGACACGTTCTTCCCCCCAGGAACACGACCGAGGACCGATTGATGACCCCGCCCCTGCCCTCCGGCGAACGACCCAGCCCGCGCAGCACGGCCAAAGCCGTGCTGGCCTCCGCCGTCCCGGCCGCCGCGGCCGTGGTCGCCGCCGTACTGCTGGCCCCCGAGCCCGCCCGGGTGCCCCTCGCCTGGGGCACCGGCGCCGCCGCGGCCCTGCTGTGCGCCGCCGTCGCCGTGGCCGCCCACGCCGTACAGGCCGGGCGGCTCGCGCAGCGACGCCTCGACGGCCTGACCAAGGACACCGGCCGCCTCCTCCAGGAACGGGCCCGGCTCGCCGAGGAGTTCGGCCGGGAACGGACCAGACTCGCCGACGAGGCCGCCCGCGAGCGCGCCCGCGCGGCCGAGGCCGCGGCCCAGGAACGCGTCCGCCTGACCGAGGCGGCAGCCCAGGAACGCGCCCGTCTCACCGAGGAGTTCGCCGCCGAACGCGAACTGCTCACCGGCGACCGGGCCCGGCTCACCGAGCGCAACGCCGAACTCTCCGAACGCGCCCGGCGGGCCGTCGGCGACCGTGCCGCCGCGATCTCGGCGACGGCCAACGCGGCCGCCCGGATGCAGGCGCTCTCCACCGGCATGCTGGCCGACCTGCGGGCCATGGAGGAACGGCACTCCGACGAGGACGTCCTCGCCGACCTGCTGCACCTCGACCACCGCACCGCGCAGGCGGGCCGCCTCGCCGACTCCGTCGCCGTGCTGACGGGCGCCCGCTCGGGGCGCCGCTGGGCCCGCCCGATCGTCATGGAGTCCATCCTGCGCGGCGCCATGGGCCGCATCGGCGGCTACCAGCGGGTGCGCGTCCACTCCGCGTCCGAGGCCGCCGTCGCCGGACACGCCGCCGAGGGCGTCATGCACGCGCTCGCCGAACTCCTCGACAACGCGGCCAACTTCTCGCCGCCCACCGCCGAAGTGCACGTGTACGTCGAGGAGGTCCCGGCCGGCGTCATCGTCTCCGTCGAGGACAGCGGCCTGGTCATGGGCGACGTGCAGCTGCGCCGCGCCGAGCGCGCCGTCACGGGTGTCGTCGGGCCCCGCTCCGGACTCGGCGGCCTCACCGGCACCCGTCTCGGCCTCTCGGTCGTGGGCCGGCTCGCCCGCAAGCACGGACTGAAGGTGTCCTTCAGGCCCTCCGCCCGCGGCGGCACCGGCGTCCTGGTCCTCATCCCGCAGGACATCCTCACCCAGTCGCACCCGTCCTACGGGGCCACCCCGGCCGGGGCGGCCGCGTCGGCCCCGGCCGCCCTCGACGGCCACCCGTCCGCACCGGGGCCCGCGGCCGGCGGAGAGACGCCGGAGCCCGCGGGGACGCCGGACGCTCACGAGCCCCGTACCCCCCGGGAACCCGCCGTGTCCCCCGTGTCGTACGCCGCCGCCCGCGCGGCCGGCGACCTCGACCCGGATCCCGTACCGACCCACGACTCGCCCCGGCACGAGCAGGGCCCCGCCTCGACCGGCGGTCTGCCCAAGCGCCGCCGCGGGCGCACCCTCGCCCACGCCGAGCGCAGCCGCTCGCACGCCACGCCCCCGGCCGGTGCCGAACCCCGGAGCGGCGACGACCCCAAGAACCGGTCGGCCGCCCGCTTCGGCACCTTCCGCCAGGCCGTACGCGGCACCGCACCCGGCACCCCCGACCAGGCGGCGCCCGACGCCCCGCCACCGGCCGGGACCCCGGCACCGGCCACGTACCCGGCACCGCCCGAATCCCCGGCACCGCCCGAGGACCGGGCACCCGCATCCACCGGATCCCCCACCCCCACGACCCCCACCGCGCACGCGTTCCCGGAAGGCGACACCACCCCATGACCGGCACCCTCACCGCCGACGAGAAGCTCACCTGGCTCATCGAGGGCCTCCTTGAGCGCACCCCGGGCGCACGGCACGCGCTCGTGCTCTCCCGCGACGGCCTGAAGCTGTGCCGCACACCGGAGCTGTCGGTCGACCAGGCCGACCAGCTCGCCGCCATCGCCGCCGGCATCCAGTCGCTGTCCCACGGCGCCTCCGTGGAGTTCGGCGACGGCAGCGGAGGCGTGCGCTCGGCCATGGCCGAGTTCTACGGAGGGGTGCTGTTCATCGTGGAGGCCGGCGACGGCGCGCACCTCGCCGTCGTCACCGCCGAGGACGCCGACGCCGGACTGGTGGGACACAACATGAGCGAACTCGTGGAACAACTCGGCGAGCACCTGACCGCGCCGCCCCGGTCCTCATGAGCCGTCCGGGCAGGGACGACGCGCCCGACCGGCTGTACACCCTCACCGGAGGGCGCACCCGGTCCGGCCCCGACACCCCCTTCGACCTCGTGACCCTGGTGGTCGCCGAGTGCGATCCGGTGGTGGGCATGCAGTCCGAGCACGCCGCGATCCTGCGGCTGTGCGAACGGCCGACGGCCGTCGTGGAGATCGCGGCGGAGCTGGGACTGCCGGTGTCGATCACCCGCGTCCTGCTCTCCGACCTGCTCTCCACGGGCCGGGTCAGCGCCCGCCACCCGCACACCACTGTTCCATCCGGTCTTCCCGATCCCGACATCCTGGAGCAGGTGCTCGTTGGACTCCGTAACCTCTGACGCTCGTGCGCCCCTGTCCGCGTCCGCCGACAACGGCCTCAAGATCGTGATCGTGGGCGGCTTCGGTGTCGGCAAGACGACCCTCGTCCGCTCGGTCAGCGAGATACGTCCCCTCAACACCGAGGAGACGATGACCCAGGCCGGCGAGGCCGTCGACGACATCAGCGAGGTCCGCGGCAAGACCGCGACCACCGTCGCCTTCGACTTCGGACGCATCACGCTGGACACGCACAACATCCTGTACCTGTTCGGCGCACCCGGACAGGAACGGTTCTGGTTCCTCTGGGACCGGCTCTTCTCCGGGACGCTCGGGGCGATCGTCCTGGTCGACACCCGCCGCATCGACGAGTCCTGGTACGCCATCGACCGCCTCGAACACCACGGCACCCCGTTCATCGTGGCCTGCAACGACTTCGGCGGCCCCCCGCACACCCCCGCCCAGATCCGCGAGGCCCTCGACCTCGACCCGCACGTACCGCTGCTCGACTGCGACGCCCGCTCCCGGGAGTCGAGCAAGCGGGTGCTGATCACCCTGGTCGAGCACATCCAGTCCCTCTCCGCCCGTCACGGCGCCGCAGCCGCGGAAGGCGCCCTTCACTCACCGGAGCCCGCGCTGTGACCCCCGCCTCCGCCTCCGCGCCCGTCCCCCTCGGCGGACCGCGGTTCCAGACCGAACCCGCCGAGCTGTACCGGGAGATGCGGCGCGAACACGGCTCCGTCGTACCGGTCGTCCTCGACGGGGACGTCCCCGCCTGGCTCGTGCTCGGCTACCGCGAACTGCACCAGGTCACCGGCGACCCGCAGCTGTTCAGCCGGGACTCCGAACTGTGGAGCCAGTGGGAACGCATCCCCGACGACTGGCCGCTGCTGCCGATGATCGGCCGCCGACAGCCCTCCATCCTGTACACCGTCGGCGAGCGCCACCGCGAACGCGCCGCCATGGTCAGCGACGCCCTCGAAGCCGTCGACCCCTCCCAACTGCGCTCCCACGCCGAGAAGTTCGCCGACGAACTGATCGACGCGATCTGCGCCAAGGGCGAGACCGACCTCATCGGCGACTACGCGGCCCTGCTGCCCGTACGCGTCCTCGCGACGCTCTACGGCTTCGCCGACGAACAGGGCCCGGGCCTGGTCACCGCCCTGAACGACATGATCAACGGCCGCGAGGGCGCGCTGGCCGGACAGCAGCATCTCGCCTCCTCCATGGCCCGGTTGATCGCCGACCGCAAGGAGACGCCCGCCGACGACGTCGTCTCCCGGATGCTCGCGAACACCGCGGGCTTCGACGACATGGAGATCGTCCAGGACCTGATGGTCATGATGGCCGCCGGCCACCAGCCCACCGCCGACTGGATCGGCAACTCGCTGCGCCTGATGCTCACCGACGACCGGTTCGCCGCCTCCCTGTTCGGCGGCCGGCACAGCGTCGCCGAGGCCATGAACGAGGTCCTGTGGGAGGACACCCCCACCCAGAACGTGGCCGGCCGCTGGGCCTCCCGCGACACCCAGCTCGGCGGCCGCCGGATCCGCTCGGGCGACCTGCTGCTGCTCGGCCTCCAGGGCGCCAACTCCGACCCCCAGGTCCGCACCGACAGCTCCGCCCTCACCGGCGGCAACAACGCCCACTTCTCCTTCGGCCACGGCGAACACCGCTGCCCGTTCCCGGCCCAGGAGATCGCCGAGGTGATCGCGCGGACCGGCATCGAGGTCGTCCTGGACCGGCTGCCCGACATCGACCTGGCCGCGCCCGCCGAGTCGCTCACCCGGCGCCCCTCCCCGTGGCTGCGGGGCCTGAACGAACTGCCCGTACGGTTCACGCCCGTTCCCGTCCTCTGAGACGCCCGCCGCATCCGGTCCGCGCACGGTCCGGCCGGAGTCCCCGGCCCGCGCACCGTCCGACCGGAATCCCGGCCGGTCCATCGTCCGGCCGGGGTCCGGGGCCGTCCCCAGGTCCCCGGGAAACGCGTCACCCCCACCCAGCCCTTGGAGGCACCCCCGCATGACCACCGGTACCGAAGAGACCCGCATAGTCCTGGACCCCTTCGTCACCGACCTGGACGGCGAGAGCGCCGCGCTGCGCGCCGCGGGACCGCTCGCCGCCGTCGAACTGCCCGGCGGCGTCCCGGTGTGGGCCGTCACCCACCACGCCGAGGCACGCGCCCTGCTCACCGACCCCCGTCTGGTGAAGGACATCAACGTCTGGGGCGCCTGGCAGCGCGGCGAGATCGCCCCCGACTGGCCGCTGATCGGCCTCGCCAACCCCGGCCGCTCCATGCTCACCGTGGACGGAGCGGACCACCGGCGGATGCGCACCCTGGTGGCGCAGGCGCTGACCCCGCGCCGGGTGGAGCAGATGCGCGAGCGCATCTCGAAGATGACGGAGGGTCTGCTCGACAACCTCACCGGGGACGTCGTCGACCTGAAGGCCGACTTCGCCTACCCGCTGCCCATGTACGTCATCGCCGACCTCATGGGCATCGAGGAGTCCCGGCTGCCCCGGCTGAAGGAGCTGTTCGAGAAGTTCTTCTCGACGCAGACCCCGCCCGCCGAGGTCATCGCGACCCTCACCGAACTCGCCGGGATCATGGCCGAGACGGTGGCGGCCAAGCGGGCCGAGCCGGGCGACGACCTGACCAGCGCGCTGATCCTGGCCTCCGAGGACGGCGACCACCTCACCGACGCGGAGATCGTCTCCACCCTCCAGCTGATGGTCGCGGCCGGCCACGAGACGACGATCTCCCTCATCGTCAACGCGGTCGTCAACCTCTCCGCCCACCCCGACCAGCGCGCCCTCGTGCTGTCCGGCGAGGTGGACTGGTCCGCGGTCGTCGAGGAGACCCTGCGCTTCGCCACCCCGACCTCGCACGTCCTCATCCGCTTCGCCACCGAGGACGTCCCGGTCGGCGACAAGGTCATCCCGGCGGGCGACGCGCTCATCGTGTCGTACGGCGCGATCGGCCGCGACGAGAACGCCCACGGGCCCACCGCGGGCGAGTTCGACATCCGCCGCACCAGCGCCAACCGGCACATCTCGTTCGGGCACGGGCCCCACGTCTGCCCCGGCGCCGCCCTGTCCCGGCTGGAGGCGGGTGTCGCCCTGCCCGCCCTGTACGAGCGCTTCCCGGCCCTGGACCTCGCCGTCCCCGCGCCGGAGCTGCGCAACAAGCCGGTGGTGACCCAGAACGACCTGTTCGAACTGCCGGTCCGGCTCACCGCCGAGTGAACTGAACCGAGGTGACCGCGGCCGCCGGAGAGGCCCGTCCCGCCCCTCCGGCGGCCACCGCCGTCAACACGGCCCGTCTCAGCCGACGGACGACGTTTCACCGGGGTTTCCCGGAACGGCTAGGCTCCTGGCGTGGCTGATATCCAGATCCCCGCTGACCTCAAGCCCGCCGACGGACGATTCGGCGCCGGCCCCTCCAAGGTGCGGACGGAGGCACTGGACGCGCTGGCCGCGACCGGCACCTCCCTGCTCGGCACCTCCCACCGCCAGGCCCCGGTCAAGAACCTGGTCGGCAAGGTGCGCGAGGGCGTGAGCGAGCTGTTCTCGCTGCCCGACGGGTACGAGGTCGTCCTCGGCAACGGCGGCTCCACGGCGTTCTGGGACGTCGCGACGCACGGCCTGATCGAGAACAAGTCGCAGCACCTCACGTTCGGCGAGTTCTCCTCCAAGTTCGCGAAGGCGGCCAAGCTCGCCCCGTGGCTCGCCGAGCCGACCGTGGTCTCCTCCGACCCGGGCACGCACCCCGAGCCGGTCGCCGAGGCGGGCGCCGACGTCTACGCCTTCACCCACAACGAGACCTCCACCGGTGTCGCCGCCCCCATCAAGCGGGTCGCTGGCGCCGACGAGGGCGCGCTGGTCCTCGTGGACGCCACCTCCGGCGCCGGCGGCCTGCCCGTCGACATCGCCGAGACCGACGTCTACTACTTCGCCCCGCAGAAGTCCTTCGCCTCCGACGGCGGCCTGTGGATCGCCGTGTTCTCCCCGGCCGCGATCGAGCGCGCCGAGCGGATCCACGCCTCGGGCCGGCACATCCCGGAGTTCTTCTCGCTGCCGACGGCGATCGACAACTCCCGCAAGAACCAGACGTACAACACCCCGGCGCTGGCCACCCTCTTCCTGCTCAACGAGCAGCTGGAGTGGATCAACGGCCAGGGCGGCCTCGCCTGGTCCTCGGCCCGCACGAAGGACTCCTCGACCCGCCTGTACCGCTGGGCCGAGGACAGCAAGTACGCCACCCCGTTCGTGACGGACGCCGCCAAGCGCTCGCAGGTCATCGGCACGATCGACTTCGCCGACGAGATCGACGCGGCCGCCGTCGCCAAGGTGCTGCGCGCCAACGGTGTCGTCGACACCGAGCCCTACCGCAAGCTCGGCCGCAACCAGCTGCGCGTCGCCATGTTCCCGGCGATCGACCCGGCGGACGTCGAGGCGTTGACGCGCTGCGTCGACTACGTGATCGAGAAGCTGTAACCGGTCCCTGTACCGCGGTCGAGGGGCGTCCGGCGCACGAGCGCCGGGCGCCCCTCGTCGCGTCCACGGACCCCGTGAAGGCCCGTCAGCGGCGCCGTACGCCGTCCCGGGCCCCTCGCCCTCGACGGCGTACGGCAGGCCCGTGAGCGCCCGTCAGCGGCGGCGCAGGCGCCTGAGGCCGAGGACCACGGCGAGCAGGGCCGCGACCGCGACGGCACCGACCTTCGCCTGACCGCTCAGACCACCGCTCCCGCCCGCCGCGGCCGAACCCCCGCCCTTGGACGAGGAGTTGGCGCCGGACCCCGTGGCACCCGGCGCGTCCTCGGGCTGCACGGGGCTGTCCGCGCCCTCGCTGCCGTACATGAGCTTCGATCCGTCGGGGGTGTAGGTGATCGACTCCCCCTGGTCCTGAAGGGGCACGTTCAGGCGCTCCAGGCGCTTGATCCGCCCGTCGTTCCAGGAGTACGCGATCCCGCCGAAGTAGCCGCGCACGGCGAGCTGCCGGCCGTCGGGGGAGAAGGCTCCGTCCGTCACCCACAGGTCGATGGGCGCGATGGGCCTGAAGACGTTCGTGGTGGTGGCCGAGAGGTGGGCGGGACCCTCGTAGAGGTGGCCGCCGTCCTCGTCCTTGTCGGCGATGTAGACCCGCCCGGTCTTGGGATGCACCATCAGCGCCTCCGCGTTGCGGGGACCGTCCGCGTACTTCACCACGTACTGGGTGGCACGGATCGTCTGGTCCTTGAGCACCTTCGGCTCGGGGAGCTTGTAGATCCACACGTGGTCCCACGAGCCGCCGAGGTTGTCGCCGATGTCCCCGGCGTACAGGTCGCCGTCGGGGCCGATGGAGATCGCCTCGACGTCCCGCGGCCTGCCGACCCCGGTCATGGTGACCGTGGCGACGGTCCGGCCCGTCCTGCTGTCCACGGCGTACAGGTAGGGCCCGTCACCGCTGTCGTTGTGGGTCCAGTACACGCCCGGGTGGATGCGCGAGGCGGCGAGCCCGCTGGACTCCTTGATCCGGGGGTCCTTGATGGTGAATCCCCCGTCGCCCCCGTCGGCGAGCGCGGGCGCCGCCAGGGTGAGGACGAGGGCCGCTCCGGCAAGGACTCCGGCGGCGGCTCCGGACACGGACGAGTGCGATCGGCGCATGCCCCCAAGCCTGCCATCCCACCGGCCCGTTCAGACGGCCGCGGCCCACCGGATCCGCGGGGGCGGGCGTGTCCAGCTTCACACCGCCGGGGCCCGTGGCACCTGGGCCGATCGTCCATGATGATCGGATGCTCAGGTTCATGCCCGTCGGCGACTCCATGACGATCGGTAGCGCGGGCGAACACACGTGGCGCTACCGGATGTGGCAGCACCTGCGCGCGACGTACGGGGGCCCGTTCAAGATCGTCGGCCCGCGCGAGACGCTCTACGACCAGGCCACGGGCTCCCCCGACTCCTACGAGTACGCGGACCCGGACTTCCCCCGCGCCCATCTGGCCGGCTGGGGCGAGGGCTGGCTCCACATGGCCCCGCTGATCCGCGAGAGCGTCCGCGCGCAGCGCGCCGACGTCCTGCTGGTCTCGCTCGGGCTCATCGACCTCGGCTTCTACACGAACGCCGTCCAGACCGCCGACAACGTCCGCCTCTTCGTCGAGGAGGCCCGCGCCGCCAACCCGCGCGTCCGCGTCGTCCTGCTCCCCGTGATCCCCAACGTCCGGGCCCGGGACGACGCCCCCTTCGCCGCCGAGGTGGCCGCGTTCAACGAGCTCCTCGCCAAGACGGCCGCCGACCTCGACGAACCTCGCTCCCCGCTGCTCCTCGCGTCCCCGCCCCCCTCGTACGACATCGACCTCGACACCTACGACGGCACCCACCCGAACGCGAGCGGCGAACACAAGATCGCGGAATCCTTCGCGGAGGCGATGCACCAGTCCTGGGACCTGGGCGAGCCGTACTCGGCGGTGCCGGCCTGACGGTCCCGGCGAGGCCGACGGCGACCTCGCGGCCCGTCGGCGCCTTCGCCCGCGCCGCTCTTGCCTAGAGCGCACTCCACGCCGTTGGCTGGTGGACCATGAAGTACACACAGCTCGGACGCACGGGGCTCAAGGTCAGCCGGCTGGTCCTCGGCACGATGAACTTCGGACCGCAGACGGACGAGGCCGACAGCCACGCGATCATGGACGCGGCGCTGGACGCCGGAATCAACTATTTCGACACGGCCAACGTGTACGGCTGGGGCGAGAACAAGGGCCGTACGGAATCGATCATCGGGAACTGGTTCGCCCAGGGCGGTGACCGGCGGGAGCGGACGGTTCTCGCGACCAAGGTGTACGGGAACATGGGCGCCGAGGGCGAGCCGTGGCCCAACCAGGACAAGCTGTCCGCCCTGAACATCCGGCGGGCGGTGGACGCGAGCCTCAAGCGGCTCCAGACCGACTACATCGACATCTACCAGTTCCACCACGTCGACCGGTCGACGCCGTTCGAGGAGATCTGGCAGGCGATCGACGTCCTGGTGCGGCAGGGGAAGATCCTCTACGTGGGGTCCAGCAACTTCCCCGGCTACAAGATCGCCCAGGCCAACGAGATCGCCGCCCGCCGGGGCGGGACCATCGGCCTGGTCAGCGAGCAGTGCCTCTACAACCTCGCCGAGCGCCGCGCCGAGATGGAGGTCATCCCGGCCGCCCAGGAGTACGGGCTCGGTGTCATCCCCTGGTCCCCGCTGCACGGCGGACTGCTGGGCGGTGTGATCAAGAAGGAGGTCGAGGGCGGCCGCAGGGCGAGCGGCCGGGCCGCCGACGCCCTCGCCGACCCGGCCCAGCGCGCCCAGATCCAGGCGTACGAGGACCTGCTGGAGAAGAACGGCCTGGAGCCCGGAGAGGCCGCGCTGGCCTGGCTGCTGACCCGTCCCGGCGTCACCGGCCCCATCGTGGGCCCGCGCACCGCGGAACAGCTCGCGTCGGCGCTGCGCGCGGTCGAGCTGGAGCTGTCGCAGGAGGTCCTGGAGGGGCTCGACGAGATCTTCCCGGGCCCGGGGCCGTCGCCCGAGGCCTTCGCCTGGTAGACGAGCGGTCCGGCCGGGCCGGGGCCTTCGCCCGGCCGAGGCACGGTCCGGCTTCGGCACGGTCCGGCGGTGGCGGTCGTTACCTGACCGCCGCCGCCATGGCGACGACGAAGAACATCAGCACGAGCACACCGGCCATGATGCGGTTTCGGGTCTTGGGGTTCACGTCATCGAGGTTAACCGGCCGCCCGGGGACTCCCGTCGTCCGCCCCCAGCGGCCAGCTCGCCACGGTTTCGTATCGGGGCTGCTCACGGGGCACTCCCGAGACCGGCAGGTTGCTGCGGACGAGACACAGCTCACCCACGGTCCAGGCCGTTCCGGCGAACGGGTCCAGCGCGGCGACGTACGGCTTGAGGTCCGCGGAGACGCGGCTGCGGGCCACCGTCAGATGCGGACGGTAGCGGCGGTGCTCCTCCATGGTGACGCCCGCCTTGCGGCCCGCCGCCTCGGCCCGGTCCGCCAGCAGCCGCATCGTCTCGATGCCGCCCGCCGCGCCGGCCCACAGGGCACGGTCGCCGAAGTGGCCGCCGCCGCGCAGGGCCAGCGGGAACGGACCGGTGCGACGCGCCGCCCGTTCCAGCCGTTCCGAGAGGCCGGGGACGAGGTCGTCGGCCACCTCCCCGTAGAACGCGAGGGTGAAGTGCCAGCCGGGGCGGCCCGTCCAGCGCAGGGTGTCCGCCCCCGGCATCCGCTGCAACTCGTCCACTTCCCGGGCGAGTTCACGCACCGCGTCGGCAGGGGGCAGGAGCGCCGCGAAGATTCTCATGGGACCAGCCTTCCAGGGAACGACGGCCGGCACACGGGAGTATCGGAGCCGAGGTGTGCGAGAGGCGGCCGGCCGCGGGTGCGGGCCGACCGCCTCGGGAGTCACCGGGTCACACCGCGGTGGCCAGCTGCTCCTCGCTCCGCACGCGCGGGACGAAGCGGATCCTGGGGCGGCCCTGGTGCCACCCGAGGGAGACCTTCAGACCGCCGACGCGGGCCAGGACCAGCCCGATCGTCGTCGCCGCGAGCGCCGAGACCAGTCCGCCGAGCGCGAAGCCCACGCGGGGCCCGTAGGTGTCGGTGACCCAGCCGATCAGCGGCGCGCCCAGCGGCGTACCGCCCACGAAGACCATCATGAACAGCGCCATGACCCGGCCGCGCATGGCCGGGTCGGTCCCCATCTGGACCGAGGTGTTCGCGGTGACGTTCACGGTCAGCCCGAAGATCCCGATCGGGACCATCAGCAGCGAGAACAGCCAGAGCGTGGGAGCCATGGCGGCCACCACCTCCAGCGCTCCGAAGGCCACCGCGGCCGCGATGAGCACGCGCAGCCGGGCCGTGCCGCGCCGGGCCGCGAGCAGCGCCCCGGTCAGCGAACCGATCGCCATCAGCGTGTTGAAGAGGCTGTAGGCGCCGGCGCCGGAGTGGAAGATGTCGTCCGCGTACGCCGACAGCCAGACGGGGAAGTTGAACCCGAAGGTGCCGATGAAGCCGACGAGGACGATCGGCCAGATCAGTTCGGGCCGGCCGGCCACGTAGTGGAGGCCTTCGCGGAGCTGGCCCTTGGCCTTCGGTGCCCGCTGGACGACGTGCAGTTCGCGGGACCGCATGAGCAGCAGGCTCGCGAGCGGGGCCACGAACGACAGGCCGTTGAGCAGGAAGGCCCAGCCGGTTCCGACGCCGGTGATCAGCAGGCCCGCGACGGCGGGTCCGACCAGTCGCGCGGACTGGAAGTTGGCCGAGTTCAGGCTCACCGCGTTCTGGAGCTGGCCGGGGCCGACCATCTCGGAGACGAAGGACTGGCGTGCGGGGTTGTCGACCACGGTGGCCATGCCGACGGCGAAGGCGGCGAGGTAGACGTGCCAGACCTGGACGTGGCCGGTCAGGGTCAGGAAGGCGAGGACGAGGCCGGTGAGGGCCATCGACGTCTGGGTCACCAGCAGCGTGGGGCGCTTGGGCAGACGGTCGACGAGGACGCCGCCGTACAGGCCGAAGAGCAGCATCGGCAGGAACTGGAGCGCGGTGGTGATGCCGACCGCGGCGGAGGAGCCGGTCAGGCTGAGGACCAGCCAGTCCTGGGCGATGCGCTGCATCCAGGTGCCGGTGTTGGAGACGACCTGGCCCAGGAAGAAGAGACGGTAGTTCCGGATCTTCAGCGAGCTGAACATCGAGGAGGAGCGGCGGGAGTCGCGGGTGGACGCGGGGTCGTGGGTGGCTGGTGCGGGGGCGGAGTGTGCTCCGGGTCCCGTACTCAAAAGGGCTCGCCTCCAGGGCATCGGGGACGTCGGCGTCGTGTGGGGCGTCGGCGCTTGGGGGGGGAAGAGAAGGCGGCCCGGTCCCGCGGTCGGACGAGGGCCGCCGGGGGTCAGATGTGCGCGAGCTTCTCCAGGACGGGGGCGGCTTCGCGGAGCTTGGCCCATTCGTCCTCGTCGAGGCCCTCCACCAGTCCGGCCAGGAACGCGTTCCGTCTGCGGCGGCTCTCTTCGAGCATGGCCTCCGCCTTGTCGGTCTGCGTCACGACCTTCTGGCGCCGGTCCTCGGGGTGCGGCTCCAGCCTGACGAGCTCCTTGGCCTCCAGCAGCGCGACGATGCGGGTCATCGACGGGGGCTGTACGTGCTCCTTGCGGGCGAGCTCGCCCGGCGTGGCGCTGCCGCAGCGGGCGAGGGTGCCGAGCACCGACATCTCGGTGGGGCTCAGCGACTCGTCGACCCGCTGGTGCTTGAGTCGACGCGACAACCGCATCACTGCGGAGCGCAAGGCGTTCACGGCGGCCTCGTCGTCGCCATGGGTGAGGTCAGGCATGTTCTTTAGCGTAACTCATTACTCTCGCTAAAGAACAACGGGGCACCTGTGAAACGCGCCATCGGACGCGGAGATCACTCATATGAGTGAGATCGCACCGGAAAGTGACCCGAATCCGGTCGGGAAACGGCGACCCTCGACTCCATGGGGACCAGCGTGCTCAGCCTGCGTATCGACGGGGAGCTGCTCGACCGGCTCCGCCACCATGCCGCAAAACGCGGAATGAGCGTCCAGGACTATGTGGTCCGGACGCTCATTCGCGACGACTTCGACGAGCGGTTCCAGACCGCCGTCGAGGAGACGGAGAAGTTCTACGGGGTCACGTGAGACCCCGTACGCCTGCCGCCGATCAGGTCAGGCCGAGGGCCGGCATGAGGTAGTAGAAGGCGAACACCGCCGACACCACGTACATGGCGACCGGGATGTCACGGCCGCGGCCCGCCGCCAGGCGCAGCACGACGAAGGTGATGAAGCCCATCCCGATGCCGTTGGTGATCGAGTAGGTGAACGGCATCATCATCATGGTCACGAAGGCCGGGATGGCGATCGTGTAGTCCGCCCAGTCGATCTCCTTGACCGAGTGGGACATGATCAGGAAGCCGACCGCGATCAGCGCGGGCGTGGCCGCCTGGGACGGGACCATCGTGGCGACGGGGCTCAGGAACAGGGCGACCGCGAAGAGCGCGCCCGTGATGACGTTCGCGAAGCCCGTGCGGGCACCCTCGCCGACACCGGCCGTGGACTCCACGAAGCAGGTGGTGGCCGAGGAGGAGGAGGCGCCGCCCACGGCGACGGCGACACCGTCGACGAAGAGGACCTTGTTGATGCCGGGCATGTTGCCCTGCGCGTCCGTCAGCTTGGCCTCGTCGCTGATGCCCATGATCGTGCCCATCGCGTCGAAGAAGCACGACAGCAGCACGGTGAAGACGAACAGGATGCCGGTCAGCACGCCGACCTTGCCGAAGCCGCCGAAGAGGCTGAACTGGCCGATGAGACCGAAGTCCGGGCTGGCGACCGGGTTGCCGGGCCACTTCGGGGTGGTCAGACCCCAGGACGGGACGGTGGTGACGGCGTTGATGATCACCGCGGCGACCGTCATGGTGACGATCGAGATGAGGATCGCGCCGGGCACCTTGCGCACCATGAGCGCGAGGGTCAGCAGCGTGCCGAGGATGAAGATCAGGACGGGCCAGCCGTGGAGGTGGCCGTCGGTGCCGAGCTGAAGCGGGACCGTCGTCTGGGCGACGTCCGGGATGCGGGTGACGAAGCCGGAGTCGACCAGGCCGATCAGCATGATGAACAGGCCGATGCCGATCGCGATGCCCTTGCGCAGGCCGAGCGGCACCGCGTTCATGACGCGCTCGCGCAGACCGGTGGCGACCAGGAGCATCACGACGAAGCCCGCGAGGACCACCATGCCCATGGCGTCCGGCCAGGACATCCGGGGGGCGAGCTGGAGGGCGACGACCGTGTTCACGCCGAGGCCGGCCGCGAGCGCGATCGGCACGTTGCCGATGACGCCCATGAGGAGCGTGGTGAAGGCCGCGGTCAGCGCGGTCGCGGTGACGAGCTGCCCGTTGTCGAGGTGGTGCCCGTACATGTCCTTCGCGCTGCCCAGAATGATCGGGTTCAGCACGATGATGTACGCCATCGCGAAGAAGGTGGCGAAACCGCCGCGGATCTCGCGCGGGAGGCTGGAGCCCCGCTCGGAGATCTTGAAGTAGCGGTCGAGAGCGCTCTGCGCGGGCCGGGACTCCGGCTCGTGCGGGGCGGGGGCCTTGGTGGCGGCCGAGGTGGACATGCGGGTCCTCAAACGTGCAGGGGGACGGGACGTGATCGAGCCTGGTCAGTGGTCGTTCACCAGCAGGTTCCCCCAGGTCGCTGTTGGTGTTTCATACGAATACAACTGGCCAGACTCGGACTGTTTCAGTATGAAGATATGAGTCGGAAATCGCTATCTCCGCGCGTAGACCCTTGCCGTACAAGGGGAGACAGGGTGCGGACACGATCGGTCGCCGGCCCTCGTAAGCTGTGCACATGGCGAAGTGGACCCCCAAGCACGAGGCGCCGGAGCCCCTGGAGGGCCCCGTGGTCGCCACCATCACGGGCGGCACGATCCTCTGGTTCGTCCTCTTCCTGGTGCAGCTGCCCTTCTACGGCTGGTTCGACGACCACGGGCACCTGTGGTGGCTGTGGACCTGTCTGGCCGGCGCGGGCCTCGGGCTGATCGGCATCTGGTACGTCCGCAAGCGCGACGCGGCGATCAAGCGCGCCGCTGCGACCGGTTCCCCGGCGGCCCCGCTCGCGGACTGACGGCTGCCCCCGTCACGGACCGACGGCGATCCCCCTCGCAGGCCGACGGCCGGCCCGTCACGGACCGACGGCGGTCCCCCTCGCGGACCGACGGCGATCCCCGGAACGGAGTAACGGCGGCCGTCCGGCGGTCCCTGGGGCGGAGGGGCGGCCCCGCATCTCCACCCACGGCAGCATTCCCCGCCGCCCGCGGCTCCTCCCCAGGTCGGAACTTCGGCCCACTCGGCGGGTGAAGCCGCAAATCGGCACGTACCGTCGATGACATGACCCACACCCCCGCGGGCGCCGGACTCGATCCCGTTCACCCCGCGCCCGTACCCGCCTCCCGGCGGGCCGAGGGACTGTCGGCCGCCGAGGTGGCCGAACGGGTCGCGCGCGGCGAGGTCAACGACGTACCCGTCCGCAGCAGCCGCTCCGTGGGCGAGATCGTCCGGGCGAACGTGTTCACCCGGTTCAACGCGATCATCGGTGTCCTGTGGCTGATCATGCTGTTCGTGGCCCCGTTCCAGGACAGCCTGTTCGGGTACGTGATCATCGCCAACACCGGGATCGGCATCATCCAGGAATGGCGGGCCAAGAAGACGCTGGACTCGCTCGCGGTGATCGGCGAGGTGAAGCCGACCGTCCGCAGGGACGGGGTCGCCGCCGAGGTGAGAGCGTCGCAGATCGTGCTCGGGGACCTCATCGAGATCGGGCCGGGCGACAAGGTCGCCGTCGACGGCACCTGCGCCGAGGCCGACGGCCTGGAGATCGACGAGTCACTGCTCACCGGTGAGGCCGACCCCGTCGTCAAGCACGCCGGGGACGCCGTCATGTCGGGCAGCTTCGTGGTCGCGGGAAGCGGCGCGTTCACGGCGACGAAGGTGGGCAGGGAGGCGTACGCGGCCCAGCTGGCGGAGGACGCCTCGCGGTTCACACTGGTCCACTCCGAGCTGCGCAGCGGCATCTCCACGATCCTCAAGTACGTGACGTGGATGATGATCCCGACCGCCATCGGCCTGGTCATCAGCCAGCTCGTCGTCAAGCAGCACGGCTTCAAGGACTCCATCGCGCGGACCGTCGGCGGGATCGTGCCCATGGTCCCCGAGGGGCTGGTCCTGCTCACCTCGGTCGCCTTCGCGATCGGCGTCATCCGCCTTGGCCGAAAACAGTGCCTCGTGCAGGAACTTCCCGCCATCGAGGGCCTCGCCCGCATCGACACCGTCTGTCTGGACAAGACCGGCACCCTCACCGAGGGCGGCATGGACGTCACCGAGCTGCGGCCGCTGAACGGCGCCGACGAGACGTATCTGCGCAAGGTCCTCGGCGCGCTCGGCGAGTCCGATCCCCGGCCCAACGCCTCCCTCCAGGCGATCATCGCCGCCTATCCGGACAGCGAGGAGTGGCGCTGCACCCAGGCGCTGCCCTTTTCCTCCGCCCGCAAGTACAGCGGTGCCGGGTTCAGCGAGGGCAACGGCGAGTCGAGCACCTGGCTGCTCGGCGCTCCCGACGTCCTGCTGCCCGCCGGGGACAAGGCGCTCGCCGACACCGAGCGGCTCAACGAGGCGGGGCTGCGGGTGCTGCTGCTCGCGCGGACCACCAAGGACCTCGACGATCCGGAGGCCGCCGGGGCCGCCCGGCCCGCCGCGCTGGTCGTGCTGGAGCAGCGGCTGCGCCCGGACGCGGCCGACACCCTGCGCTACTTCGCCGAGCAGGACGTCAGGGCCAAGGTCATCTCCGGCGACAACGCGGTGTCGGTGGGCGCGGTCGCCGGGAAGCTGGGGCTCACCGGCGAGGTCGTCGACGCGCGCGAGCTGCCGGCCGAACCGGCGGAGATGGCGGAGCACCTGGAGAAGGGCACGGTCTTCGGCCGGGTCACCCCGCAGCAGAAGCGGGACATGGTCGGCGCCCTCCAGTCCCGCGGGCACACGGTGGCGATGACCGGCGACGGCGTGAACGACGTACTGGCCCTGAAGGACGCCGACATCGGGGTCAGCATGGGCTCGGGGTCCGAGGCGACCCGCGCCGTGGCGCAGATCGTGCTGCTGAACAACAGCTTCTCGACGCTGCCCTCGGTGGTCGGGGAGGGCCGCCGGGTCATCGGGAACATCACCCGGGTCGCGACCCTGTTCCTGGTGAAGACGGTCTACTCGGTGCTGCTGGCCGTGCTGGTGGTGTGCTGGCAGGTCGAGTACCCGTTCCTGCCGCGCCATCTGACCCTGCTGTCCACCCTCACGATCGGCATCCCGGCGTTCTTCCTCGCCCTCGCCCCCAACACGGAGCGGGCCCAGCCCCACTTCGTGCGGCGGGTGATGCGGTACTCGATCCCGGGCGGGGTCGTGGCGGGGACGGCGACCTTCGTGATGTATCTGATCGCGCGCCATCACTACACGGGTACGGGCTCGCTGGAGGCGGAGACCAGCGCCGCGACGCTGACGCTGTTCCTGGTCTCGATGTGGGTGCTCGCGATCATCGCCCGGCCCTACACCTGGTGGCGGATCTGCCTCGTCGCCTCGATGGGCGGGGCGTTCCTGCTGGTGCTCGTCGTGCCGAGGCTCCAGCACTTCTTCGCGCTGAAGCTGGTCGGGGCGACGATGCCGTGGGTCGCGGTGCTGATCTCGGTGGTCGCGGCGGCCGTCCTGGAGTTCCTCTGGAGGTGGGTCGACCGCCGCGTTCCCGCTTAGGACGCGTCCTGGGGAGATGTCACCGGTTCACGGTGCCGCTCACTGCACGTCGACGTAGTCGCCCGTGGCCTTGAGGGCCGGGGTGGTCGAGGTGCCCGCGAAGCTGTAGCGGAAGTAGCCGTCGACGGTGGCCGTCGTGGTGGTCTTCAGCTTGCCGGTGCTGTCGGTCTTCACCGTCTTGAGCGTGGTGTAGGTGGTGCTGTTCTTCTTGCGGAACTGGAGCTGCACCGACTGTCCGGTGTAGCCGTGGTACTTGCGGTCCTCCCAGTTCGCACGGGTCAGGGCACCGGTGACCGTGACGGTCCTGCCCTTCTTCACCGGCTCCGGGGCGGCGTTGACCGTCAGCCTGGCGTAGCGCAGCACCCGGGTGGTGGTGAGCTTGTCCTGCTCGACGTAGCCGATCTTGCTCAGGTCGGCGTCGTCGTCGGTCGGGTCGACGCCGTTGAGGGCGATCGCCAGGCCCATCGCCTTCCACGTGGTGGCGTCGGCGTTGACCAGTTCGTGGTCGCGCGGGTAGATGTCGATGGTGCCCTCGCAGACGGCGGTGGTCGTCGAGGTGGCGGCGCAGGACGGGAAGTCGTCGCCGATCAGGACGCCGACGGGCTCGTCGAACGTGCCGCGGTAGAGCTCGACGTCCAGGAGGAAGTCGTCGGCGGTGATGTCGACGGAGGCGCCGTGCTTGACGCTGAAGGTGACCGGGGCGATGACGTGGTTGGTCGTCCCGACGACGATCGGCCAGCCGCTGTTGACCTTCACGTTGGAGAAGGAGAGGTCGAGGGCGTAGGGCACGCCGGTGGTGGTGCCCGTGGATCCGGTGTACGCGGTCCTGCCCGAGGCGGCGCGCGCGGCCTCCCGCACCTTGGCGATGTCCGCGCGGTGGCCGGTGGAGCCGGCGGCGTGGGCGCCCGGCGCCACGAGGGCGGAGAGAGCCAGGGCGCCGGAGACGGCGGCCACTGTGGCACGAATACGCATGCGATCCCCCAGTGGAAACAGGGCCCTCCCGTGGTCGTTCCTCACGGGGCGTGGTCGCACGGGCCCAGGTGACGGCGGAGTCTGCTGACTCATGGGGAAAGATCGCCGGGGTGCCCGAAAGGTTGCACGGAAAATGAATACACGTGCGACCCGTGCGGAGATCGCGCGGCCGGTGGTGCGGGAGCCCCCGGACAGCGGAGATCCCCGGCCCTGGACGGACCGGGGATCCCGGGGTGGATCAGGTGTTACTGGACGTCGACGTAGTCGCCCGTGGCGCTGACGGCCGGGGTGGTCGAGGTGCCGGCGAAGCTGTAGCGGAAGTAACCGTCGGCGGTGGCCGTCGTGGTCGTCTTCAGGTTGCCGGCGCTGTCCGTCTTGATCGTCTTGAGCGTGGTGTAGGTGCTGGTGCCCGCCTTGCGGAACTGAAGCTTCACCGACTGGGTGCCGTAGCCGTAGTACTTGGCGCTGTCCCAGCTCGCGCGGGTCAGGGCGCCGGTGACCGTGACGGTCTTGCCCTTCTTCACCGGCTCCGGGGCGGCGTCGACGGTCAGCTTGGAGTAGCGCTGGAGGTTCAGGGCGCCCAGGTCGCCCTGCCACTTGATGTTGTCCTCGTTGGCGTAGTCGACGGCGACCGCGCCGACCTTCCACGCGCCGGCCTCGGCGGAGGTCAGGTCGTCGTAGTCGGTGCCGGGCACCGGGCGGAACTGGATCTTGGCCGTGCACTTGAGCACGGTCGAGCTGGAGGCGGTGCAGGTGCCGCCCTCGTCGCCGCCGAGGATGTCGGTCGGCGCGGTGACCGACGTGCCGCGGTAGAGCACCGGGCCGCTGTCGAAGGCGGACGCGCTGACGGTCGAGGGGTGCGTGACCGTGTAGGTCGCGCTGACCGTGACCTGCGCGGAGGCGCCGACCACGATGTTCTTGCCGCCGTTGATCACGACGTTGGAGAAGGTGACGCCGGAGACCGGGTTGCCTGCGGCCTGCGCGGCCGGCACGGCGAGAGCGGAGAGGGCCAGGGCGCCGGTGACGGCGGCCACGGTGGCTCGTATGCGCATGGGGTTCCCCAGGTGGAGAAAGGGGGTCCCGGCTGTGGTCGTTCCTCACGGCTCGTCGTCTGCGCGGGACCCAAGTGATCGCTGAGTCTGTTGACTCAAGGTGTGAGATTAGTGAGGGGTGCGAGGGGTTGTACGGGTGGGGTGAGGGAACCGGAGTTTTTAGGTCCGCATTGCGCGGCGATGACGAAAAGCAGGAAGAAGCCCGGCCCCGGGGGACGGACCCGGGGCCGGGCTGAACACGCTTCGAGCGGGCGGGTCAGTCGAACCAGCGGTCCCGGGCCAGCTCCTCCGTGCGGGACGGATCCTCAAGCAGCGCGGCGACCTCGAAGCGGCGCGGCCACTGGCCCGCCGCCCAGGCGAGCCCGGCGGCGACACCCTCCAGCGTGGCAGCGTGCAGCACCCCGTCCCGGGTGCGGCGCCAGTCGATCTCGGTGCCGTCGACCACCAGCTCCTCGTGCTCGACGTACGAGGCGGGGGTCGCCGGGCCCAGCAGGACCCGTACGGACTCCGGTACGTCGTGCTCGGTGCCCTCGGAGGTGACCTCCCCGGTGACGGACTCGCTCAGCCGCCGCACCTGGAACAGCTCGGCGAGCTCGGCGGCCCGCGACGGCGGCACCGGCAGCAGCGGCGTCCCGTCGGTGAAGGCCAGCAGGTCCGGCGAGTCCACGACCACCGCGTCGGCCGCGTCCACGACCCGCACCTCGCCGTCCACGACCGCCCTCAACTCGTCCGGCAGGGTGACCTGTTCGGGATCGAGATCGGCCAGCGCGCCGTACAGGGCGTGCAGTTGGGCCGCGGTGACCGGGCGGTCGGGGTCGGCGAGCCGGTCGAGCAGCTCGGCCGCGCCGCCCGGCTCGTCCAGCAGGGCGGCCACGGAGGTACGGACGCCGAGCGCCCGCAGGACCTGCTCGTCGTCGAAGCCCGTCGCGTCGGCCTCGTCGTACAGCCCGCGCAGCAGCGGATCGCCCCCGGCGGCCCGCAGACCGGCCGGGCGGCGCCCGTCGAGCACCGGATGCCCGCGCAGCCACCAGGCCGTGTACGGGCGGACGATCTCGTGCCTGCCGTCCGGGAGCAGGACGCGCACCTGCTGGATGATCGCGTCCCGCAGCGGCGGCCGCGCGAGCAGCGCGAGGGCCTGCGGCCACTGGTCGTCGTCCACCAGGTCCAGATCCCGTACGGCCACGATCTCGGTGGCCACGGGCGGCACCGGCGAGTCGGGCAGCCGGTCCAGGACGTCCTCGCACCACACGTCCACCGCGTCCAGCAGACCCGCGTCGTCGGGCTCGGCGAAGTCCGTTTCCCGCGGCTCCAGTTCGTCCGGGTCGAGGACGACGTCGGTGGCGCGCACCAGGGCGAAGCCCGCAAGGACCCCGCAGGCCGCGAGCGGCTGCTCGCCCCAGCGTTCGGCCAACTCGTTGTCGACGAAGGCGAGTTCGTCCTCGCGCATGATCCGGGCGAACGGGCTCTTGGGCAGGACGAGTTCACCCGCGGGCACGAGTTCACCCTCCTCGTCCGGCAGCGCGAGCGCGCCGAGCCAGGGCTCGTCGCCGGGTTCGAGCACGGCGTCACGGACCAGCGCGAGGACGGTGTCCGCGAGCTCCTCCGCGTCCAGGGTGTCCTCGTCCCAGGCCCCGCCCTCGTCGTCGAGCGAGGCGGCCACCGCGGCCCGCACCTGCGGCGTGGTGAGCACCGCGCGCGGCGAGGCCGGCAGGGCGCCCAGCTTCTCCAGGAGGGGGTGGGCGGCGTCCGGGTGGGCGACCTTCAGACCGAGCCGGGCGAGCGTTCCCGGGGCCACCGGGGACTCCCCGGCGGCGGGCAGCAGGACCTGGCGGGGCCCGATCGTGGTCCGGCCGTCGGCGAGCGGCACCGGCAGCCCCGACAGCCGGTCCGGGTCGACCCCGGCGAGGCTGTCGTAGAGGCGGTACCACCACTCCGGGTCCTTCTCCAGGCCGGCCAGCCGGTCCACGGCCTCGGTGAGCGCGACCCGGGCCACGCCCAGCGTGCGCAGCTCGACCCGTCGTTCGAGGCCGGCGGGCAGCAGACCGGTCAGGACCTCGGCGAGGACCCGGACGGTCTCGGCGCCCGCGCCCTCCACCACCTCGGCGTCACGCGGGCGCAGGGCGGCGGGGTTCTCCGCGGTGCTGCTCGCGGGCCAGTCCTCGGGGGCGTCCACAGCGGGCAGCCGGTCCTGCGGGGCCGCGGGCGGCAGGAACGCGGTGCGCGGCAGCCGGTCCAGGATCGCCTGGCGCAGCGCGCCGTCGAGCCCGCCCTTGCCGAGCGGGCCGGGCACGAGGTCGATGATCCCGGCGTCCACGGGCCGCCAGGAGGCGAGGAGTTCGGCGTAGGCGTCCGCCGCGCGCTCCACCAGGAACTCCGTCAGCGGGCCGGGGGCGGCGTGGCGGCGGGTGGTGTCGAGCGGGAAGGAGGCGATGAGGAGCGCGGGCACGCCGAGGGCCTCGTCGCTCGGGGTCGGCGCGTGCACGACGGGGCTGGTGCGGGGCCGGGCCGGTGCTCCGGCCGTGTCGACCGGGACGGCCCAGGTCACGGACCAGCGCGGACGCAGCCGTTCCTCGACCGGGCGGTCGGCGAGCAGGGCGGGGTCGAGGGGGCCGTGCGCGGCGGCGGTGCGGTAGCGGGTGGTGCCGTCGCGGGAGTCGTCGATGACGGTGCCGTGCTCGGCGGCGGTGCGGCGCAGGGTGCGGACCTCGTCGTCGCCGATCTCGACGACCACCTCCTCCAGGCCGGGCAGGGCCAGCAGGAGGGCGTCGTCGATCGTGCGCAGGAGGCGTTCGGCGAGGTCCTCGGCGGCGGTGTCGCGCAGCGGCAGGATCACCGCGGTGTCGTACGGGCCGGGGGCGGTGCCCTCGGCCGCGAACGGCAGCCTCAGCAGCGGCACATGGCCGTCACGGCGGCGGATCTCGTCGCCGAGGCCGGGGCTGTCCGCGGCGGTGCCGGCGGCGAGGTCGCGGGCCTCGGCGAGCGACCAGCGGACGCCGCCGGCCCGGCCGACGACGGCGGGTTCGTCGGTGACGGCGAGGACCGCGGCGAAGCCGACGCCGAAGCGGCCGACCGCCGTGTCGGGGGCGTCCCGCTTCGCGGAGGCCCTGAGGGTGGCGAGGGACTCGACGCCGGCCGTGTCGAGGGGGGCGCCGGTGTTGGCCGCGACGAGGACGCCGTCGCGGAGCGTGAGGCGGAGGCGGCCCGGGGCGTCGGCGCGGGCGGCGGCGTCGGCGGCGTTCTGGGCGAGTTCCACGACGAGGCGGTCGCGGTAGCCGCCGAGGACGAGGTCCTCCTCGGCGTTGGCGTCCTCGCGGAACCGGGCCGGGCTGGTCGCCCAGGCGTCCAGCACTCCGCGGCGCAGGCGCGCCGTGCCGAACGGGTCCGCGCCCTCGGCGGCCGGCCGCACGAACTTACTCACGGGTTCACTCTCCCTCTCGCGTGGAGCGACCGCGAACGCAGCACCGGGTCACGGCACGAAGGTACCGCGCGGGGTCGCTCGCGCTGACGTCACCGGGTTCGGTCCGGTGGGGGGCGGGGCCGTGCCGGTGCATCAGGCCGTCGCCGTTGGGTGAGGTGC